>JAQSXO010000010.1 GCA_029256625.1 Cellulosimicrobium sp.
CGCAGCAGGAGCGGCGGCAGGTGCCCGGCGCGCGAGTACTCGATGCGCCACGCGTCGTCGGGCTGCTCGGCGTCGGGCTGGGTGAGCGCCGCGTACACGAGGCTCGCGGAGCGCGGGATGCGCATGCCCTGGACGAGCTGGTCGACGCGTTCGAGCACCGGCCCGGGCGTCGTGAGCTCGTACGCGTACGACCGCACGACCGAGCGGAGCTGGCCCATCGCCGCCGCGGCCTCGACGTCGTGCCCCACGACGTCCCCGATGACGAGCCCGACGACGTCCGGCGCGATCTGGAGCACGTCGTACCAGTCGCCGCCGACCTGGGCGTGCTCCGAGTTCGGCGCGTAGTAGGTCCAGACGTCGAGCCCGGTCACGTCGGCCTGCTCGGGCAGCATGGCGCGCTGCAGCGTCTCGGCGAGGCGGTGCTCGCGCGCGTAGAGCCGCACGTTGTCGATGGCGGTGCCCGCGCGGCGCGCGATGACCTGCAGGAGCGTGCGCACGCCCTCGCGCGCCTCGGCCTCCGTGCCGAGCCCGTGCTGCGCCGCGTCGGGCGCGTCGCCCGTGACGAGCAGGCCGAGGATGCGTCGGCGCCCCGGGACCGCCGTGACCGTCACGGAGCCCGGGCGGTGCGGCAGTCCCGAGAGCCGGTGGTGCAGGTCGCGCTGGAGCCACCCGGAGGCCGACCACTGCGGGTACGTGGCGGACAGGTCGAGCGTCACGGGACCCTCGATACGCCCGTCCAGGAGGTCCTGGACGCGGTCGGGCACGTCCACGAGGCGCACGCGCGGCACGGAGCCGGTGACGGCCGCGGAGTCGCCGAGGGCGTCCGTCGTGTGCATGCCCGGCGCGACCGGGAACGCCCCCGGCGTGTAGCGGCCGTGGCGCTGACCGCGGCCGCTCGGTGGCGCGGCGGTGTCCACGCCCTCCGCGTACCGGAGCCCGTCGTCGTTGAGGTAGAAGCCGGCCCAGGCGACGACGTACCCGGCGAGGAGCCCGGTGATGTCGCGCAGCGCGTAGGGCTGGTCGAGGTCGGCGAGGAGGTCCGAGCTGCGCGAGACGACGTCGAGCACGGCGCGCTCGCGTCGCTCGAGCGCGAGCGACGCGACCTGGGCCGCGTACCGCTCGAGGTGCTCGGAGACGTCGACCTGAACGCCGACCCAGTGGGTCACGGTGCCGTCCGGCGCGGCGAGCGGGGACAGCGAGAGCTGCGTCCACACCGGCGAGCCGTCACGCCGCAGCGTGCGGACCGTGTGCGTGATCTCACGCCCCTCCGCGACGGCCGCGCGCAGCTCCTGGGCCTCCAGCGGCTCGGTCAGGAGCGACTCGAGCACGCGCGGGCTGCGGCCGAGCACCTCGGCGGCGGCGAACCCGGTCTGACGCTCGAACGCGGCGTTGACCCACACGATCGGCATCTCGTCCGAGCGCGGGCCGGTGACGAACATCGCGACGCCGGCACCCTCCATCGCCCGCGTGCACAGCTCCTGGACGTGCGCGGGCAGGTCGGTGCCGAGCCCTTGCGAGCTGCCCATCGTCACCTCCGACGGTCCGTGCGTCGATCGTCTGGATCCGGACGCCACGGTCGCGTTACTGTCCCGACTGGACATTCAACCGTAGATTGGTGCTTCCCGAGACCGGAACGGGTCGGGACCACGCAGAGAGGAGCGCCGGTGCGCGAAGGTACACCCTCGGCCGCCGACCGTCCGGTCGGCGTCGCCGGCGACCCCGCAGGGGCGGGCGACCCCGCGAGCGTGCACGTCATCGTGGGGACGACGCGCGCCCGCATCGTGCTGTCGGGAGAGATCGACGCCGACCTCGGCGCCGACCTCCAGGAGGCGACCGCCGCGGCGGAGGACTCCGGTCTCCCGGTCGAGATCGACGCCCACCACGTGACCTTCATGGACTCGTCGGGTGTGGCGTTCCTCGCACGTCTCGCCTCGCGCGGCCCGCACCGGGTCCGCGTGCTGCGCGCCCCGCCGACGGTCCGGTTCCTCCTCGAGGTGACCCGCATCGGCGAGCTGCTCGACATCGTCGACGTGGACCCGGGCTTCGACCTCGACGAGCCGCCGGCCGACGGCGGGGGCGCCACGGACTGACGCGGCGCCCGCTACGGCAGCGCCACGCCCGGCACGGCCCACGACGAAGGCCCCCGGTCCTCGCGGACCGGGGGCCTTCGTGCGCCCAGGGCCGGCGTGCGCCGGCTCCTGCGGGCGTCAGCGAATCTTGTTGCCCGCCGAGCGCAGCTGCTGCGACGCCTCGATGATGCGGGCGGCCATGCCGGCCTCGGCCAGCTTGCCCCAGGCGCGCGGGTCGTAGGCCTTCTTGTTCCCGACCTCGCCGTCGACCTTCAGGACGCCGTCGTAGTTCGAGAACATGTGGCCGACGACAGGGCGCGTGAACGCGTACTGCGTGTCGGTGTCGATGTTCATCTTGATGACGCCGAAGTCGACCGCGGCCGAGATCTCCTCGGCCGTCGAGCCGGAGCCGCCGTGGAAGACCAGGTCGAACGGGTTCGCCTTGCCGACCTTCTCGCCGACCGCGTCCTGGATCTCCTTGAGGATCTCCGGGCGGAGCTTGACCGCGCCCGGCTTGTACACGCCGTGCACGTTGCCGAACGTGAGCGCCGTCAGGTAGCGGCCCTTCTCGCCCGTGCCGAGCGCCGCGATCGTCGCGAGGCCGTCCTCGACCGTCGTGTAGAGCTTCTCGTTGATCTCGGCCTCGTGGCCGTCCTCCTCGCCACCGACGACGCCGACCTCGATCTCGAGGATCGTCCGCGCCGCCTGCGAGAGCTCGAGCAGCTCGGCCGCGATGGTGAGGTTCTCGTCCAGGGGAACGTCCGAGCCGTCGTACATGTGCGACTGGAACGTGGGCAGGCCGCCGTTCTTCACCTGCTCGGCCTCGAGGGCCAGGAGCGGGCGGACCCACGAGTCGAGGTTCTTCTTGACGCAGTGGTCGGTGTGGATCGCGATCTGCACGGGGTAGCTGTTCGCGACCTCGCGCGCGTACGCCGCGAGCGCGAGCGAACCGGCGATGCGGTCCTTGACCGTCGAACCCGAGCCGTACTCGGCGCCGCCCACGGAGACCTGGATGATGCCGTCGGACTCGGCCTCGGCAAAGCCCTGGAGCGCGGCGGTGATGGTCTGCGACGAGGTGATGTTGACGGCCGGGTAGGCGAACGAGCCTGCCTTCGCCCGGTCGATCATCTCGGCGTAGACCTCGGGGGTAGCGATGGGCATGCGAAGCTCCTGTGGAGTCGTGCGGGGTGGACTGTCGGGTCAAAGTCTGGCATGGATGACAGCGCGGGCGTCAGGGCCGTTCGACCTGTGGTCGCCCGGTGACCACGCCTCTATCCCGCGCCGCCGCCCGGGGCCAGGTGCTGCGCGGCCCACGCGTGCAGGGCGATCGCGCCCGCGGCGCCGGCGTTGATCGAGCGGGTCGAGCCGTGCTGGGTGATGTGCAGGACGTCGCGGCACGCGGCGACCGCCTCGGGCGTCAGACCGGTCGACTCCTGCCCGAGCAGCAGCACGCACGACGCGGGCAGCGCGTACCCCTCGATCGGGACGGAGCCCGGGAGGTTGTCGACTCCCAGGAGCGGCAGCCCCTCCCTCGTGGCCCAGGCCGCGAGCTCGTGGACGGACGCGTGGTGGTGCACGTGCAGGTAGCGGTCGGTGACCATCGCGCCGCGGCGGTTCCACCGGCGGCGCCCGACGACGTGCACGCCCGCCGCGTTGAACGCGTTCGCGGTCCGGACGACGGACCCGATGTTGAGGTCGTGCGCCCAGTTCTCGATCGCGACGTGCAGGGAGCGCGCCGGGTCGCGCCGCGCGTCGAGGTCCGCGACGACGGCCTCGACGGTCCAGTAGCGGTAGGCGTCGACGACGTTGCGCCGGTCGCCGTGCGCGAGCAGCTCGGGGTCGTACCGGGGGTCGAGCCGCGTCGCCCCGGGCGGTCCGGCGGGGTCCGGGACGCGAGGCCACGCCTCCGGGCCGCCCGGCCACGGGCCGACGCCGACCTCGCGCTCCTCGGCCCCGTCCGCAGGCCCGACGGCGGGGCGCGCCGCGGCCGGGTCGTGCTCGCCCCGCGCGCCCTCGGGCGGCGTCACGCGCGCTCCCGGAGCCACTCGCGGTACGTGAGCGTCCCGTAGCGGTGGTCGGGGACGAGGTTGCGCCCCGCGCGGAAGAACTCCCTCAGCGGCCCGGGCAGCGGCACGCCGACGACCGGGCGGCGCGAGCCGTGCGCAGCGCGCCACGCCTGAGCCATCTCCCGGGCGTCGAGGACCTCGGGGCCGCCGATCGTCACGGTCGTCGCGTCCGGTCCCGGCCCCGGCACACCGCCCGCGGGCGGCGTGCCCTCGGCGGCGTCGACGAGCGCCCGCGCGACGTCGGCGAGCGCGATCGGCTGGAACCGCACCCCGCGCGGCACGGGCAGCAGGCCGAGGCGTGCCCATCGGCCGAGCCGCCCGTCGCGCCCGAGGAACAGCTCGAGGAACTCGTGGAACTGCGTCGCGCGCACGACCGTCGTCGGGACGCCCCCTGACGAGAGGATCCGCTCCTGCTCGGCCTTCGCGCGGTAGTACCCGTAGTCGCCCTGGTCGACGTTCACGATGGAGAGCACCACCACGCCGCCTGCCCCCGCGCGTTGCGCCGCCTCGGCGAGACGACGTGCGCCGACCGTGAAGACCCTCGTCGCCCCCGGCGACGTCCCGTTGCTCGCGTCGACCACGGCGTCGATCCCCGCGAGCGCCCCGTCGAGCGCGAACGCGACCGCGCCGTCGTCGGCACCGAGGAGGTCGACGCGGTGGTGCGTCGCGCCCGGGACGCGCGCGCCGTCGTCGGGCGCGTGCCGCGAGAGCACGCGCACCTCGTGGCCGCGCGCGGCGGCCTCCCGCACGACGGCGCGACCCGCCGCACCGGTCCCGCCCACCACCGCGATGCTCGCCATGCCGGACATTCTGCCCGGCACCGTGCCCGGCGCCGCAGGCCGGCCGTGCGGGAGCGCACGAGCGGCGCGCACGCGGTGTCCCGGACCGACAGGTGGGCCCCACTACGCTGGTGACCCGTGAACACCCTCGCCGAGCTCGCCTCCGCCCTGCCCGGGGCCGCCCACGCCGCGAGCCTCGGCGCCGCCGGGCCCGTCGCCGCGCTGGGCCCGGACTGGATGGACCCGATGACGCTCATCGAGCGCTTCGGGGACGCCGCGCTCGTCGGCATCGTGGTCGTCATCTTCATCGAGACGGGCCTGCTGTTCCCGATCCTGCCGGGCGACTCGCTGCTGTTCACCGCGGGCGCGCTCGTCGCGCAGGACTCGCTGCAGATCAGCCTGCCCGTGCTGCTGGCCCTGCTCTTCGCGGCGGCGTTCCTCGGCGACCAGACGGCCTACCTCATCGGGCGGACCGCCGGGCCCAAGGTGTTCGACCGCCCGGACTCGCGGTTCTTCAAGCGCAAGTACATCGACCAGACCAACGCCTACTTCGAGAAGTACGGCGGTCGGACGATCGTCATCGCGCGCTTCGTGCCCATCGTGCGCACGTACGCGCCGGTCGCCGCGGGCGTCGGCAAGATGCACTACCGGCACTTCGTCGGGTTCAACGCTCTGGGCGCGCTGCTGTGGGCCGTGGGCCTCACGTGGCTCGGCTACCTGCTGGGGAACATCACGTTCGTCAAGGACAACATCGAGTCGCTCGTCCTGCTCATCGTGCTCCTCTCCGTGGTCCCGATGATCGTGGAGGTCTGGCGCGGGCGTCGTGCCGAGAAGCGGGCCGCGGCGCTCGAGGCGCAGATCGCGGCCGACGCGGCAGGGACCGGCGGCGAGCACGCCGTCACCGAGGGCACGACCGCCGTCGGGCAGGAGAAGGACGGGAAGGACGCCTGAGATGACGCGAGAGATCACGAGCTGGCTGACGGACATGGACGGCGTGCTCGTCCACGAGGGGCACGCGATCCCCGGCGCCCCGGAGTTCGTGCGGGCGCTGCGCGACAAGGGCCGCCCGTTCCTCATCCTCACGAACAACTCGATCTTCACGGCGCGCGACCTGCGCGCGCGCCTCGCGACGTCGGGCATCGACGTCCCCGAGGAGTCGATCTGGACGTCGGCGCTCGCGACCGCCCAGTTCCTCAGCGACCAGATCCCGAACGGCAGCGCGTACGCGGTCGGCGAGGCGGGGCTGACGACGGCGCTCTACGAGGCGGGCTACACGCTCACCGAGTCCGACCCGGACTACGTGGTGCTGGGCGAGACCCGCACGTACTCGTTCGAGGCGATCACCAAGGCCATCCGCCTCATCCTCGGCGGCTCGCGCTTCATCTGCACCAACCCGGACACGACCGGCCCGTCCCAGGAGGGCCCGCTGCCCGCGACGGGCGCCGTCGCGGCCATGATCACGGCCGCGACGGGGCGCAAGCCGTACTTCGTCGGCAAGCCCAACCCCATGATGTTCCGCTCCGCGCTCAACCGCATCGACGCGCACTCGGAGAAGACGGCGATGATCGGCGACCGCATGGACACCGACGTCGTCGCGGGCATCGAGGCCGGGCTGTACACGTACCTCGTCATGACGGGGTCGACGAAGATGTCCGACGTCGACCGGTTCCCGTTCCGCCCGAGCAAGGTCGTCGACTCCGTCGCGGACCTCGTCGACCTCGTCTGACGCTCCACCGCCCACGCACCACGGCGCCCGGTCACCTCGCGAGGTGACCGGGCGCCGTCGTGCGTGGTGCCGGTGGCTCAGGCGGTCGCGGCCGCCGGCACGCGACCCGCGCGACGGCGCCGCACGGTGAGGATCGCGCCGCCCGTGAGCAGCAGCGTCCCGGCGAGGAGCGCGAGGCTGCCCGCGTCCGTCCCGGTCGAGGCGAGCGCACCGGAGTAGGCGTCGCACTCGACGTCGCCGCCGACCGGGAAGGTGACCGTCACGGGCGAGAGCGCCGTGCCGGCCTCGTAGAACCCGGCGAACGCCTTCGCTCCGGCGGCCGTGAGGGTCGCGGGAGCGCCGCTCCACGTGATCGTGGAACCCGACGTCGACTTCTTGCCCGACAGGTCCAGGCTCGCGAACGCGACGCCGCTCGACGAGGACTTGTTGCCCTCCATGTCGCTGCTCTGGACGTCGACCACGAGCGTGCCCGACGACCCGTCCACGACGACGCGCGGGTTGCTGATCCGCAGGTCGAGGATGCCCTCGTGCCCGGAGAACGACACCGCGCCGCCGAAGCTCGCGCGGCCCTTGCCGAGGTCCGTGTTGAACGACCCCTTGCCGCCGCTCCACGTGAAAGCCGAGCCGCCGTCGCGCACGCCGTCCGTCGACACGGAGCCCTTCGCGATCGGGCCGGTGACGTACGCGCGGAACCGGTCGCTCACGCCCCACGAGAGGGTCGCTCCGTTGACGCCCTGGGCGAAGCACTGCTCCGCCGCGCTGCCCGACCCCGTGCCGGTGCCGGTCGTGCCGGCGCCGACGATCGTGATGGGCGCGGACGCCGTGTGGTCCGCACCGATCAGCAGGAGCGTGTGCTCGCCCGGGGCGACGTCCCTCGGGATCGTCACCGTCGAGCTCGCGGCGCCGCCGGCGTTCGCGGTGGCACCGGTCGCGAGCGTGCGCGGCGTCGAGCGGATCTCCGTGCGGATGCCCGCCTCGTGCGCGCCGAACCCGACGCCGCTGATCGTGACCTCGTCACCGGGACGTGCCTGCGACACCGAGAGCGTCGCCTTCGCCGGGTCTGCCGGCGTCCCCGGCGTCCCGGTGCCCGGGGTGCCGATGGTGCCACCGTCACCGGGGGCGGTCGACGCCGCGCCGACCGTGAACGTCACCGGGTCGAGCGCGGTGCCCGCCGGGTAGAAGCCGGAGAACGCGAGCGAGCCGTCGGCCGTGAGCGTCGCCGCAGCCTTCGGGTAGGTCACCGCCCCGTCCGCGCTCGTCGTCGGCGCATCGAGCGCGAGCGTGGCGAAGACGACGCCCTTGCGGTCGAACGTCGAGCCGTCGAGCCCCGTCGAGCGCGCGTCCACGAGCAGGCGACCCGCACCGGGTCCGGTGACGTCGACGACCGGGTTCGTCAGCGCGAGGTCCAGCGCACCCGAGTGGCCCGTGAAGCGGACCGTGCCGGAGTACTTCACGCTGCCCCGCCCGCTCGCCGCGGTCCACGTGCCACCCTCGGCCTGGCCGAACCGGAAGAGGCCGTCGACCACGGCCGCGCCGGACGACGCCGACGCCCCGCCGTCCGCGACGGGGCCGACGATGTAGCTGCGGAACGACTCCTTGACGCCCCACGTCAGGGAGCCCTCCGTCGTCGGGACCGACGGCTTCGCCGTCACCGTCACCGTGACCGGCGACGAGGCCGAACCGACGAACGCGGTGCTGTCCGCCGGAACGAACGTCGCCGTCACGGCGTGCGACCCGGCCGCGAGACCGGTCGCCCGGTACGACGCGACGCCGTCGACGACCTTCGCCGTGCCGAGGGCCGTGTCCCCGGCGGTGAAGCGGACCGTACCGGCCGCCTTCGGGGCGACCGTCGCCGTGAACGTCACCGCCGTCCCCTCGACGACCGAGGTCGCCGACGAGGCGAGGGTCGTCGTGGTCGGCCGGGCCTCGGGTGCGGGCTGGCGCACCGCGACCGGTGTGAACGTGTCGAGGCTGCGGTCCGTCGCCGAGAGGCCGTGCGCCGCCGACGTCGCGACGACGTACTCCTTCGACGGGTCGAACGATCCCGCGGGGACGGTCAGGGTCGTCGTGAACGCGCCGTCGACCACCTGCTGCGGCATGACCCAGGCGAGCTGGAGCCACCCGGTCGCGACCAGCGGGCCCGAGCCGTCCCAGATCGTCTTCTCGCCGACCACCACGTACGCGCCGAACCGGGCGCCGTCACCCACGAACCCGGTGCCCGAGACCGTGAACGTGTTCTCCACCGCCGGGTCTACCGGGGCCGACGGCGACACCGTCACTGTCGGCGTGGGCTCCGGAGCCGGGGCCGTCACGGTGAGCGTCGTGCTGCCGGTCACGCCGAGCTCGGACGTCACGACGACGGGGACGGGCCCCGCGGCGGCGTCGGCCGGGACGGTGAGCAGGATCGCGGCGCCGTCGCGCGAGTAGGTCGCGGCCTTGCCCCCGAACGTCACGCCCTTGACGGCGTCACCCTCGACGAGCCCGCCGACGGTGAGCCGGACGGTGCTGCCGGCCTCGACCGTCGTCGCGGCGGGCGTCACCGTGAGCGACGCGGGGGTGTCGAAGGCGACGGGAGCGAAGAGCTCCTGGTCCGCGTTGCTCACGCCGCCGGCGCCGTACGTGTAGACGCCGTACCGGCCGCCGTCGAGCAGGCCCGGGCTCTTCACCACGAGCCGCGCCTCGAACGTGCCGTCCTCGGCGATGTCCGTCCACTGCGCACGGATCACGGACTGGTACTGCGCGGGAACCTGGTCGAGCACCGGCTCGGCGAGCGCCCACACCTGGGAGCCGACCTTGCGCGTCGACGACGCGGCGCCCTCGGACGGGCGCCACTGCTCGGCGAAGCTGCCGAACACGACGTACGTGCCCTGCGGCAGCGTCGCCGGGATCGGGACGCCGCGGCCGCCGACGTTCGCCGCGGGGTCGAAGCCGGATCCCTTGACGACGATCGTGTCGCCCACCGAGACCTCGGCGTCGCCGAGCGGCGTCACGCCGTCCTCGGCGAGGACCGCGATCTCCGGCTCCCAGACGGGGGCTGCGGGCTCGGTCGTGAACGCGACGGGCGCGTAGAGCTCCTGGGCGGCGTTGACGGTGCCGCCGGCGGCGTAGGTGTACACGCCGTAGCGGCCGCCCTCGAGCTCGAGCTCGCTCGCGACGAGCTCGGCCGTGAACGTGCCGTCCTCGGCGAGCTCGGCCCACTGGCCGCGGATCGCCGCCTGGTAGCGCGGGTCGACCTGGTCGAGCGCCGCGGGTGCGAGCGCCCACTGCTGGGACCCGGCCTTGCGAGCGGACGACGCCACGCCCTGCGACGGCCGCCACTCCGGCGCGAACTTCCCGAACACCACGTACGTGCCCGCCGGGATGCCCCCGGAGATCGGCGGACGGTTGCCGGCGGGCGCGACGTTCGCCCCCGGGTCGAAGCCCGAGCCCTTGACCACGATCGTGTCGTCCGGACGAACCGGGGCGTCGCCGAGCGGCGTGGCGCCGTCGGCGGCGAACAGCGCGATCGACGGCTCCCACTCCGGCTCCGGGGTCGTGGCGCCCTGCACCGCGACCGGGGTGAACGTGTCGAGGCTGCGGTCGGTCGCCGAGAGGCCGTGCGCGGCCGACGTCGCGACGACGTACTCCTTGGCCGGGTCGAGCTTCCCCGCCGGCACGGTCAGCGTCGTCGTGAACGCCCCGTCCACCACCTGCCGCGGCTGCACCCAGCCGAGCTGGAGCCAGCCCGTCGCGACGAGCGGACCCGAACCGTCCCAGATCGACTTCTCGCCCACCAGCACGTACGCGCCGAACCGCGCGCCGTCGCCCACGAACCCGGTCCCGGAGACCGTGAACGTGTTCTCGACCGCCGGGTCCACCGGGGTCGACGGCGAGACGGTCACCCTCGGGTCGACCGCGGGCTCCGGCTCGGGTTCGGGCTCCGGCTCGGCGACGGTCACGGAGTGCGCGACCACGGCCGACGTCGAGGCGACGAAGGCCGCCGGGTCGGCGGGCTCGAAGGTCGCGCTCAGCTCGTGCGCACCTGCGGCGAGCGACGAGGTCTCGAGTCGCGCGACGCCGTCGGACACCGCCGCGGTGCCCAGCGACGCGCCGCCGGCGCGGAACTCGACCGTGCCCGCGGCGGCGGGCGCGACGGTCGCGGAGAGCGTCACGGCGGAACCCGCTACCGACGTCCCCGCGGGCGACACGGCGAGCGTCGTCGCGGTGGCGACGGCCGGCGCAGCGGGCTCGGGAGCCGTGACCGTGGCCGTCAGGGTCGAGATCGCGCGTCCGTCGTAGAGGGACAGGTACGCGGACACGCCACCGAGCGACCCGATGGATCCGTTCGCGACGAAGGTCACCTGGTCGCCGGAGCGCGTCGCGCTCACGGTGACGTCCGCGACCTTCTCGTCCTGTCCCCGACCGGGCTCGACCGTCCCGCTGAAGTCGGCGCGCAGGGTGCCGGAACCGTTCCCCGTGAGCTCGAGCGTGACGTCGGAGATCGTGAGGTCGAGCTGCCCGTCGTGACCCTCGTAGCGCGTCGAGCCACCCAGACGGACGGAGCCCGTCCCGCTCGCCTCGTCGTAGGTCCCGCCCGCGGGCCCGTACACGGACTTCCCGCCCTGCAGTGCCGGTGTGATCGTGCCGTGGGCGATGGGGCCGGTGACGTAGGAGGCCCACGAGTCGACGAAGTTCCAGGTGGCCGAGCCACCCGTCACGTCGGTCGGGGCCGCCTGCGCGGGGGCCCCGGCGCCCGCGACGGTCAGGCCGGCGGCGAGCGCCGCGGCGAGGAACGAGGCGAGGCCGCGGCGGACGCGTCTCGACGGTGAAGTGCGCACAAGGTCTCCCGTGCTGGTCCGTGCGTGTCCCGGCAGGGGCGGGACGGCGGGGTGGGACGGGCGATCGGACGCTCCGTCGTGCTGGACCATATAAGGGTCGCCTCACCAAAGCAAGGTAAGCCTGCCCTATCCAGGTGTGACGCGCGCCTCGTCGCACGACGACGCCCCGCGGTACGGGGCCACGGGGCGTCGTCAGGAGTCGGCGGCGTCGTCGGATCAGGCGAGACCGAGATCCTCCAGGCTGAACAGGAAGTGGTACGGCACGCCCAGAGCCTCGATCTTCTCGCCCGCGCCCGTCGCGCGGTCGACGATCGTCGCGACACCGACGACCTCTCCGCCCGCGGCGCGCACGGCCTCGATCGCCGTGATCGGCGACCCGCCCGTCGTCGTCGTGTCCTCGACCACGACGACCTTGCGGCCCGCGACGTCCGGGCCCTCGATCTGCCGCTGCATGCCGTGCGCCTTGGCCGCCTTGCGCACCACGAACGCGTCGAGGTCCTGCCCCCGCGAGGCCGCCGCGTGCAGGAGCGCGGTCGCGATGGGGTCGGCCCCGAGGGTCAGCCCGCCGACGGCGTCGACCTCGGCCGTCCCGAGCCCGCGCTCCTCGAGGAGGTCGAGGAGCTGGTGCCCGATGAGGGGAGCGGCCCGGTGGTGCAGCGTCACGCGCCGCAGGTCGACGTAGTAGTCCGCCTCCTTGCCGGAGGACAGCGTCACCCGGCCGTGCACGACGGCGAGCTCGCGGATGAGGGCGAGCAGCTGCTCGCGGGGCGTGTCGGCGAGCGTCGAGCCCAGATCACTAGTCACGACGGCCAGGGTAGTCGGCGGGGCGCCGACCGTCAGGACTGCCCGGGCGCGCCGGCTCCTCACGCGTGGGCAGGCTCCGCCGGGCTCGCGCCGAAGGGCCCGTACGTCGCGCCGCCCACCTGCTCGGCGTCGTCGATGTAGCGGACCAGGGCCTCGCGGGAACGGGTCAGCGTGTCGATCTGGTCGTCCACGCGATCCAGCCGCGCCCGCAGGGCGGTCAGCAGCTCCGGGCATCCCACGAGCTCCGGGGCCTCTCCGGTGGCGCACGGGAGCAGGTAGCCGATGTCCTCGGTGGACAGCCCGGCGTCGAGCAGGTGCCGGATCTGCCTCACCGTGACCAGGTCCGCCTCGTCGTACCGCCGGTATCCGGTCGCGGTACGGGCCGGTTCCAGCAGCCCCTGCTCCTCGTAGTACCGGAGCTGGTGGGCCTTGACCCCGCTCCGACGGCTCAGCTCTCCGATGTGCACGACGCCCCCCTTGACCTTCAGACCGGCCTGAACGTCGACCATGCTGCCATGGCACACCACACGAGCACTGAGACGAGCACTGAGACGAACACCGACACGAGCACCGGCACCAGCACCGACGTGACGATCATCGGCCTGGGCCTCATGGGCAGGGCGCTGGCAGACGCGGCACTGACGGCGGGGCACCGGGTGACGGTGTGGAACCGCACGGCCGCGAAGGCGGAGGGACTCGTCTCCCGAGGCGCGCGGCTCGCCACCTCGGTCGAGAGCGCGGTCCTCGCGAGCCCCGTGAGCATCGTCTGCGTCTCGGACTACGAGTCGCTCCAGCAAGCGTTCGCGCCGGTCTCCGGGGAGCTCGACGGCCGCGTCCTGGTCAACCTGACCTCGGGCGACCCGGAGCAGGCCCGCGAGCTGGCCCGGTGGGCCGACCAGGCAGGCGCCCGCTCTCTCGGCGGCGCGATCATGGCGGTCCCCGCGACCATCGGCACCGCCGACGCGGTCATCCTGCTGAGCGGTTCGAGGACGGCCTTCGAGATCTACCGGCCCCTCCTTGCCGCGCTGGGGGACGCGACCTTCCTCGGTCACGACCACGGCCTGTCGGCGCTGTACGACGTCGCCGGCCTCAGCATGATGTGGGGCGTCCTGAACGCGTGGCTCCAGGGGGTGGCCCTGCTGAGGACCGCCGGCGTCGACGCGTCCGCCTTCGCGCCGTTCGCGGCGCGGATCGCGCACGACACGGTCGGGTGGCTGCCCGGATACGCCGACCAGATCGACCGCGGCTCCTTCACGCCCGACGACGCGACGCTCGCCACCCATGCGGGCGGGATCGCCCACCTGGTCAGGGTGAGCGAGAAGCTGGGCGTGGACTCCGAGCTCCCCCGGCTGTTCGGGTCGGTGGTGGCCCGCGCGATCGCCGCCGGCCAGGGGGAGCTGAGCTACGCCGCGCTGATCGAGCAGCTCACCCCGGGGTCGAGCGCCTCCTGACGGCGAGGCCGCGCACCTACCGGTACTTGCCGATCGCCCGGACGGCCGAGCGGGGCATCGCCCGCAGCGCGGCCGAGGCGACGCGGTAGCGCACCGACGGGGTCGAGATGACGACGCCGCGCCGCACGTCCGCGAGCGCCGTCGCGACCACGCGGTCGGCGTCGAGCCACGCGAGGTCCGGCAGGACGGACTTGTCGATGCCGGCGCGGTCGTGGAACTCGGTGTGCGTGAAGCCCGGGCACAGGACCGTCGCGGTGACCCCGGTCCCGTGCAGCTCGACGGCGAGGCCCTCCGTGAACGAGCGCACCCACGCCTTCGCCGCCGCGTAGGTGCCGCCGGCGGTGAGCGCGGCGACCGACGCGACGTTGAGGATCGCGCCGCGCCCCCGCTCCGTCATCTGGCCCGCGGCGGCGTGCGACAGGACCAGGACCGCACGCACCATGACGTCGAGCGCGCGCAGCTCGACGTCGAGGTCGCCGTCCACGAAGTGCTGCTGGGTCGCGAAGCCTGCGTTGTTGACGAGCAGGCCGACCGGGCGCTCGTCCGGACCGCCGGTCGTCGCGAGCCGCTCCGCGACGCGTGCGACGTCGTCGGCCACCGAGAGGTCGGCGGGCAGCACCTCCACGCGCACGCCCGCGGCGGCGCGGATCTGGCCCGCGATCCCCTCGAGGCGCGCCTCGTCGCGCGCGACGAGCACGAGGTCGTGCCGCGCCGTGGCCAGCTGCCACGCGAACTCCAGGCCCAGGCCGGCGCTCGCGCCGGTGATGAGTGCTGTCGCCATGGCCACAGCCTACGGGCGGCGGCGCCCGAACCCGCCCGCCACACGGCCACCGACGTCGGTACGGTGGAGCCCGTGCGCCTCGCGACCTGGAACATCAACTCCGTCCGTGCCCGCGTCGACCGGGCGGTCGCGTTCCTCGAACGGACCGGGACCGACGTCCTCGCGCTCCAGGAGACCAAGTGCGCCGACGCCCAGTTCCCCGTCGCACCGTTCGAGGCGGCGGGGTACGAGGTCGCGCACGTCGGCGTGAACCAGTGGAACGGCGTCGCGGTGGTCTCGCGGGTCGGCCTGGACGACGTCGAGACCTCCTTCCCGGACCAGCCCGCCTTCGGCGAGAAGGTCGAGGCGCGTGCCCTGGGCGCGACGTGCGGCGGCGTGCGCGTGTGGAGCCTGTACGTCCCGCACGGCCGCGAGGTCGGCGACCCGCACTACGCGTACAAGCTGCGCTGGCTCGACGAGCTGCGCGGCCGGGCCGAGGGCTGGCTCACGGACGACCCCGCGACGCAGGTCGCCCTGGTCGGGGACTGGAACGTCGCGCCGCTCGACACCGACGTGTGGGACGTCGCGTACTTCGCGGGCAAGACGCACGTGACGCCCGCGGAACGCGACGCGTTCGCCGCGTTCGGGGCGGCCGGGTACACCGAGGTCACGCGCGAGGCGATCCCCGCCGAGCACACGTACACGTACTGGGACTACCAGCGGCTGCGCTTCCCGCGGAACGAGGGCATGCGGATCGACTTCGCCTACCTCTCCCCCGCCGCCCGCGCCCGCGTGACCGGCGTGGCGATCGACCGCGACGAGCGCAAGGGCAAGGGCGCGTCGGACCACGTGCCGGTCGTCGTCGACCTCGGCGACTGAGCGACAGCCCCGCCCGCGGCACGCAGCGGCGGGCGGGGCGGTCGAGGGCCTACTTGAGGTACGGCCCCGCCTGCCCGACCTTGCCCGGCGCAGGGTTGCCCGGGAGGTCGAGGACGTAGGCGCGCAGGTTGCCCTTGCCCGGTGCGGGGACGGTCAGGGTCCCGGTCGTCACGACCTTCCGGTCGCCCGTCACGGCGTCCACGTAGGTGCCGTTCGGGACGCGGGAGAAGGTCGCGGCGTCCGTCACCGTGACGAGCACGAAGCTGTCCACGGCGCCCTCGGTGAACCGGCGCTTGTACGCCATGTTCCCCTGCACGCCGACCGTCGAGTACTGCCCCTTCTGGAGCGCCGGCACGGCACGGCGGATCTGGTTGAGCCGCTGCACGTGCTGGACGAGCGGCTTCTGGAGCGTCTGCGCGACCGCGCCCGACGCGGACTCCACGACACCGAAGTCGCTGGCCACGACGTCGCCCGCGAGGTGGTCGCCGTAGTACGCGCGCCCCGTGGTCGCGAGCGGGCACGTCGGACCGCAGTCGATCGGCTTGCCCGCCTGGAACTCGATCTCCGAGCCGTAGTAGAGCGTCGGGATGCCCCGGAACGTCCACATGAGGCTCATGTTCTCCGCCCACGCGTCGGTGCCGCCGGCGTAGCGCACGGTCGACTTGTTGGGCCCGTAGTCGTGCGAGTCGACGTACACGACGTTGTACGTCGCGTCGTTGTACGAGTCGTCCGAGTCCTTGCCGTTGTGGTACGCGTTGCCCGCGTCCCCGAAGTTCAT
Organism: Cellulosimicrobium sp.; assembly: GCA_029256625.1. Lineage (GTDB taxonomy): Bacteria > Actinomycetota > Actinomycetes > Actinomycetales > Cellulomonadaceae > Cellulosimicrobium. The sequence goes on from JAQSXO010000010.1 coordinate 16,130, forward strand.
GTGCATGCGCATGTCGATGACGTTCATGCCCGAGAACGTCGAGTGGTCGGGCGCGTGGTACGTGTTGCCGTCGGCGCCGCCGAGGAACGCGTTGTCCGACGTCGGCTGGTTGCCCGTGCCCAGGAGGTTCTCGTACTGGAACTGCTCGGCGGCGGCCACGACGTCGTCCAGGGAGTACTCCTTGCGCTCCTTCCACGTGTAGAACTGCGCGGAGTGGTTCACGGAGCCGCGGTTCCACTTGTCGTTGACGAACGCCGCGACCTCGCCGAAGACGTAGAAGTCCTTGCCCTTCTCGCCGTGCGTCGCGACGGCGTGCTCCTGGATCGCGGGCAGGAAGTGCCGGTTCCACATGACGCGCGGGACGTGCACGGCGGTGTCGACGCGGAAGCCGTCGACACCCATGTCGATGTACCGGTTGTAGGCGTCGATCAGGTACTGCTGCACCTCGGCGTTCTCGGTGTTGAGGTCGGCGAGGTCGTCGTGCAGCCAGCAGTCCTGCGCGTCCTTGCCCTCCCAGTTCCCGATCCAGCACTGGTGGTACGCGCTCTTCGGGAACATCCCCGACGTGGGCGAGGGCCACTGGCAGCCGTAGATCGGGAAACCCTCGGGGCTCTTGTGCTGCGTGGGCGTGCCGAACCCCGTGCACGTGCTCCCCGCCGGGGCCGTCGTCGACCACAGGTCGCCGTTGTACGTGCGGCCCTTCGCGAGCGCGTTCTGCGCGGCGGTGAGGGTCGGGTCGTTCCCGTCGTTCTCCTCCAGGGGGTCGTACTCGCGACCCTCCTCCTTCGCCGAGTACATCCAGTCCCACTGGCCGTCGCGCGCGCCCCACACGGTCGGCACGAACAGGCCCTTGGCGCCCCAGCGCGACGAGTGGTTGTACACGACGTCCTGGTAGATCTTGATGCCCTTCGCGTGCGCCGCGTCGATGAGCTCCTGATAGGAGGCGCCCGGCGTCTCGAGCCGCGGGTCCACCCGGAAGAAGTCCCAGCCGTGGTAGCCGTGGAAGTCGTAGTCGGAGCGGTTGAGCACCACCGGCGTGATCCAGATCGCCGAGAAGCCGAGGCCCTTGACGTAGTCCAGCTTGTCGACGAGCCCCTGGAAGTCGCCGCGGAACATCGGGTCGTCGTTCGCCGCGTTCCCCGACTTCACGTGCTGCGACCCGCCGCGGTTGTTCTCGCTCACGCCGTCGTTGAAGCGCGCGGTCATGACGAAGTAGATCGCGTCCTCGCGCGGGTCCCCGCCGAGCGGCTCGCCCGTCGTGCCCGGCTCGACGACGGGCTTCGACCCCGTCGTGACGGCGACGGGCGCGCTCGCCGCCGAGCGGTTCCCGGCAGCGTCGACGGCCGTCACGGTGTACGTGTACGCCGTCCTCTCGAGCAGCCCGACGTCCGTCGCCGACGCGGTCGTGACGTCCCGCGTCACGGTGCCCGCTCCCCCGGTGCGGGTCAGGGTGTACCCGGTGACGCCCGTGTCGTCCGTCGCGGCGTCCCACGAGACCGTGACCCGGACGCCGTCGGCCGTCGCGACGAGCCTCGACGGGACGCTCGGCGCCTGCGTGTCCGGCTCCTCGGGGACGTCGGGACCGCACGGGCTCCCCGCGATGGGCGCGAGGACGCCACCCGAGACCGTCTGCGGTCCCGCGGCATAGCGGTAGTTGCCTCCGCCGTCGTTGTCCCACCGCCCGGCGCCGTCGTTGAAGACGACCTGGCCGCCGCTCGCCTGGCCGAGGTCGATGGTGTGCGCGAACCAGCCCGCGCACGCCGCGGTCATCGGCGTGCCCGGGACGCTCGTCCACGCGCCCGAGCCCACCTGGTAGTGGATCTTCGGCGCGGCCCACGACGTCGCGTAGTAGATCGTCGCGGTCGGTTCGGTGGGGTCCGTCGGGCCGGTGGGATCGGTGGGATCGGTGCCGCACGGCGACGTGCCCGTGGTGAGCACGCCGTCCCGCACGACGACCGTCCCCGCGCCCGCGCGGTAGTTGGCGCCCCGGTTGTTGTCCCAGGTCCCGGCACCGTCGTTGAAGGTGAGCTGCGCTCCCGACGCCGCGCCGAGGCCGATCTCGGCCGTGAGCCAGCCCGCGCAGGCGTCCGTCATCGGGACGCCGGGGACCGACGTCCACGCGGCGCCGTCGACGCCGTAGTGGATGTTCGTCACCGTCCAGCCCGGGCGGTCGGGGTAGTAGACGGTCGTCGTGGCCGTCGCGGTCGTCGTCGCGGTCGTCGTCGTGCTCGGCGCCGCGACGGCGCTCAGGCCGGCCGCTCCCGGCAGGGCGACGGCGAGGGCCAGGGCCCCCGCCAGGCGTGCCCGCGACCTTGCGAGCCTCGTTGTTCGCATCGGTGATCCTCCGTGTCGTGTCCCGGCGTCGGTGCCGGGACGTCGGCCGCCGGTCCGCGTGCCGCCGTCGTGGAGGACGCACCCTGGCTGTACCGTTGCTGCAAGATGTAGCAACATTTGCGATCGCTTACAAGGGCCTGTTCATACGGCGGACGGCACCCGCCCCCGTCGCTACGGTGTGTGCATGACCACGCCCCCCGTCCCGCCGTACGGATCGCCCGACGATCCCGTCGACCCGTACGCCGCCCCGCGCCCGCACCAGCCGCCGCTCACCCCGTACAACCCGCCGGCCGACGCCACCGCCGGCGCCCCGGCGCCGGAGCAGGGCGGCTTCGTCGCACCGTCCGGGGCGGGTGGCGGGTACCCGGGCACGCCGGCGCCCGGGCCGGGAACCCCCTACGGCGCGCCCGCCGCTCCGGCGGGGCAGGGGTCGCCCTACGGTCCGGGCGCCGCACCGGCCTACGGCTCCGCCCCGGGCGGCGGGTACGCGCCGTCGGACCCGTCCGCCTACCCCGGGTCTCCCGGCTACGGCGCCTACCCGCCGCCGTACGGGTCCGTGTACACGCCGCCGCCGCGGACGAACGGGCTGGCGCTCGCGTCGATGATCGTCTCGATCGCGAGCCTCGTGGTCTGCGCGGGCTTCCCCGGGATCGTCGGTCTCGTCCTCGGGATCGTCGCCCTCAACCAGGTGATGCGCGACGGGACGCGCGGGCGCGGGTTCGCCGTCACCGGCATCGTGGTGGGCGCCGTCTGCACGGCGTTCGCGATGCTCATCGTGCTCGCCGCGACCCTGAGCGACTCGTAGCCGTGGCCGACGACGACCTCTTCGCCCCGCCCGGCGGCCCCGCCGCCCACCCGTCCCGGCCCTCGGGCCCGGTCCCGCCGCCGAGCGCTCCCGTCCCGCCACAGGACAGCACCCTCCGTCCGGGCAGCACCGCCCCTCCGGGCGCCCCGGCGCCGCCCCCGGCCGCCACGGTCGAACCGGGCTTCGCCCCGGAGACGTACTACGCGCCCGGGTGGCAGCCCGCGCCGCCCCGGGTCGAGCCGCTCGCCGTGGCGAGCGTGCCAGCGGGCGTCGTGCTCGGGCCCGTCGGGATCGGGCTCGGTGCCGCGGGGCTCTCCCGCGCGCGGTCCCGGGGCACGCGCGGCCGTGGGCTCGCCGTCGCCGGCATGGTCGTAGGTGCCGTCGTCACGGTCGCGTGGACCGTGGGCGCGCTCGTCTGGTGGCAGGGCGAGCAGGCCCGCGCGCCGCTCGCGGGCGACGTCGACGCCCCGCAGACGGTGAACGCGCTCCAGCTCGTGCTCGGGACGTGCCTCGACGAGCTCCCGCCGGACGGCGAGGTCTCGCAGGTGCGGGCCGTGCCGTGCGCGGACGAGCACCGGGCGCAGGTCGTCGCCCGGACCGACCTGGGCGCGGACGAGGTGTGGCCCGGTCAGCAGGCC
>JAQSXO010000339.1 GCA_029256625.1 Cellulosimicrobium sp.
ACGCGACCGACGGCGACGTGCAGATCGCGGTCGACGGCTGCATCACCGCGGCGAGCGAGCACACGTTCTTCGGCATGGACTCGCTCGGGCGTGCCGCCGCCGTCGAGACGGCGGGCAACCCGGACTGCCACGTCATCCTGCGCGGCGGCCGCTCGGGCCCCAACTACGGGGCCGACGACGTCGCGGCGGCGCTCGCGGTCGCGCGCACCTCGGGGCGGGGCGGGGTCACGGAGCACGGGCTGGTCGTGGACGCCTCGCACGGCAACTCGGGCAAGAGCCACGTGCGCCAGGCGGAGGTCGTGCGCGAGGTCTCCGCGCGCCTGGCCGAGGGCGAGCAGGGCATCACGGGCCTCATGATGGAGAGCTTCCTCGTGGCGGGCGCGCAGAAGCCCGCGCCGAGCGGCCTCGTGTACGGGCAGTCGGTCACCGACGCGTGCATCGACTGGGGGACCACCGCGGACCTCCTGTGCGAGCTCGCCGGCGCGGTGCGCACCCGCCGCGCGCTCTGACCCGGTCCGGGCGCCCTCCCATCCGCGGGGGCGTCGGCACCGAACCCTGAGCGTCCCGGACGGTCCGGGACGGGTGCGTCGGCGGGAGGTCTGGTGGCGAGAACCGTGGTCGGCGCGCTGCAGCGGGTGCGTGAGGCGCCCGTGCCGCACACTGACCGGGTGCCACCTCCCGTGACGACGAACCCCGCGGTCGACGCCGCGCTGTCGGCGTGCGCCGGCGGCGACCCGGCGGCGTTCGCGCCCGTCTACGACGCGCTCGCGCCGGTCGCCTACGGCACGTGCTTGGGGGTCCTGCGGGACCCGGACCACGCGGCGGAGGTCGTCCAGGAGGTGATGGTCGAGGTGTGGCAGACGGCGGAGCGCTATGACCCGGCGCGCGGCTCGGCGCGCACGTGGGTCGCGACCCTCGCGCGACGGCGGGCCGTCGACCGGGTGCGCGCCGAGCAGGCGCGCCGCGACCGGGACCAGCGCGACGTGGACGCGTCGACGGCCGCGGCACCGCGGGACGTGGTGGCGGAAGACGTCGAGCGGCGGCTGGAGGGCGCGGCCGTGCGGCAGTGCCTGGACTCGCTCACGGCGACGCAGCGGGAGGCGGTCGTGCAGGCCTACTACGGCGGGCTCACCTACCGTGAGGTCGCCGAGCGGCTCGACGCCGCGCTGCCCACGGTGAAGTCCCGCATCCGGGACGGGCTCCTGCGCCTGCGCGACTGCCTGGGGGTGCGCCGTGGTTGACCCGACCTCCCCGCGCGGCGCCGGTGCGCACGACCGGTCGGACGTGCGTGACCTGCTGCCCGCCTACGCGCTCGACGCCGTGGACGACGTCGAGCGGCGCGCCGTCGAGCGCCTGCTCGCGGCCGACCCCGACGCGCGTCGGGAGCTCGACGAGTACCGCGACGTCGTGGCGGCGTTCGCGGTCGAGAGCGCCCCGCCGCCTGCACTGCGCGACGCCGTGCTGGCCCGGGTGGCCGCGTCCGCCGAAGCGGGTGCCGCTCCGGGCACGGTGACGAGCGCGGGGTCGGACGTGGAGCCCGCTACCGGGAAGGACACGTCCGCCGGAGAAGGCACGGGGGACGGCGTCGTCGTCGACCTCGCGGTCGCGCGTCGCGCCCGCCGACGGCGCTGGACCGGCCTCGCGGCGGCGGTCGCGGCGGTCGTCGCCGTGGCTGTCCCCACGACCGTCGCCGTCCGCGCGACGCAGGAGCAGTCGCGCCTGCAGGAGCAGGCCGACGCGATCGCCCAGATGCTGGCGGACCCCGACGCGACGATCCTGCGCGGCGAGGTCGCGGGCGGCGGGCAGGCGTCGGTGCTCGCGGCGGGCGACGACATGTACTTCCGGGCGTCCGACCTGCCCGACGCCGGCGACGACCGCGACTACCAGCTCTGGGTGGTCGAGGCCGACGGCGCGGTGGTCTCGGCGGGCGTGCTCGACGTCCGGGACGGCAGCACGTCGCGGCTCGTCCAGGACGAGCCCGGCGTCGGCATGGCCGTGACGGTCGAGCCGGCGGGCGGCTCGGAGCAGCCCACGGCGGACCCGGTGGTCGCGCTCGTCGGCTGAGCGCCACGGCCCGGAGGGGGTCGGGACGCGCGGGGGGAAGCTCGTGCGGATCCCGACCCATCCACCCGGGTCAGGGCTCCGAACCCTCGGCATGACGCCCCGCACCGGCGGGGCGACGACCCGAGGAGAGACCGATGAACGTTCGCACCCGTACGTCGTACGCCGTCGCCGGCATCGCCACGCTCGCCGTGCTCGGCCTGTCCGCGTGCAGCTCCGACACGGAGACGGGGGCCGACTCGACGACGGTCGACCCGCAGACCGAGGACACCATGTCCGACGACTCGACGTCCGACGACATGGCCGACGACACGACCGAGGGCTCCGACGACATGGCGGCCGACCCCGCGGCGAACCTCGTGGGCCCCGGCTGTGCCGCGTACGCGGAGCAGGTCCCCGACGGCGCCGGGTCGATCACGGGCATGTCGACCGACCCCGTCGCCGTGGCGGCGTCGAACAACCCGCTGCTGACCACGCTCACCGCGGCGGTGTCGGGTGAGCTCAACCCGGACGTGAACCTCGTCGACACGCTCAACGGCGACGAGTTCACGGTGTTCGCGCCGGTGGACGACGCGTTCGCCAAGATCGACCCCGCGACCCTGGAGTCGCTCAAGACCGACTCCGACACGCTGACGAAGATCCTCACGTACCACGTGGTGCCCGGCCAGCTCACGCCCGACCAGGTCGTCGGCGAGCACGAGACCGTCGAGGGCGGCACGGTCGAGGTGACCGGCTCGGGCGACGAGCTCATGGTCAACGACGCGGCCGTCGTGTGCGGTGGCGTGATGACGCAGAACGCGACCGTGTACCTCGTCGACTCGGTGCTCATGCCGACCATGTGACCCTCCCGGCGCGTCCAGAAGCGGGCGCGCGGTGGACCCGCGCGAGCGGGTCCCGACGGCCCCGACCGGACGGTCGGGGCCGTCGTCGTGCGCCCGGCGACGTGCGCTCGGCGCGTGGCGGACCCATCCGTGAGGGCCGCCGGTCCGAACCCCGGGCATGGAGACGCTCATCGTCATCGGCCTGCTCGGCGGACTCATCACGGGGATCTCGCCGTGTATCCTGCCCATGCTGCCCGTCATCTTCTTCGCGGGCGGCGTGCAGGGCGCGCGCACGGGGGAGGCGCCGTCGGGCACCGCGGAGACCGGGACGGGCGGCGTCTCCCCGGGGCTGTTCGCGGGCGTCCCGGACGCGGTCCGCGTCGGCGGACGCCCGGCCGCGGGGTTGCGTGGCCGAGGTGGCCCGGGCGGCGCGCAGGAGGCCGCCGGGGCGCGGGAGGTCACGGCGCAGCCGACGCGCAGGGGGACGCTCGCCCTCGACCTGTCGACGGGGGACGAGCCGCGGTCTGCCGCCCCAGCCGACGGCGGGACCGGGCGCCGCGCGTCCCGGCGCCCCGCGCCCCTGGTGGGCCGCTCGTGGCGGCCCTACCTCGTCATCGCGGGCCTGGTCCTCAGCTTCAGCGTCTTCACACTCCTCGGCTCCCTCCTGCTGACCGCGCTCGGGCTCCCGCAGGACCTGCTGCGCTGGGCGGGGATCGTGCTCCTCGTCGCGATCGGCGTGGGGATGATCGTGCCGCGCGTCGAGGAGGTCCTCGAGCGGCCGTTCCGCCGGGTCGCGGCGCTCGGGGCGCGGCGCGGCGCCGCCCGCCAGGACCGCGGGGCGTTCGTGCTCGGCCTCGGCCTCGGCGTGCTGTACGTGCCGTGCGCCGGGCCGGTCCTCGCAGCGATCACCGTGGCGGGGGCGACGGGGAACATCGGCCCGGGCACCGTCGCGCTGACGGTGTCGTTCGCGGTCGGGGCGGCGGTCCCGCTCCTGGTCTTCGCGCTCGCGGGGCGCCGCGTCGCGGAACGGGTGCGCGGGTTCCAGCGGCACACGCGCGGCATCCGCGTCACGGGCGGCGTCGTGATGATCGCGCTCGCGGGCGCGCTCGCGCTCAACCTCCCCGCCGCGCTCCAGCGCGCCCTGCCCGACTACACGGGCGCGCTCCAGCAGCGGGTCGACGAGAACGACGCCGTGCGCGAGGCGCTCGACCTCGGCGGGCTCGTCACCGACGAGAACCGTGAGCTGTCGAACTGCTCGAACGGCGCGCCCGTGCTGGAGGACTGCGGCACCGCCCCGGAGCTGCGCGGCATCGACACGTGGCTCAACACCCCGGGCGGCGAGGCGCTGACCCTCGAGGGGCTGCGCGGCAAGGTCGTGCTCGTCGACTTCTGGACCTACTC
>JAQSXO010000340.1 GCA_029256625.1 Cellulosimicrobium sp.
CGTCGCGGCGAACGGGATCGACACGAGCAGGATGAACGGCTGCAGGAGGCTGCGGAACGTCGCGACCATGACGAGGTAGACGATGAGGATCGCGACGAGCAGCGCGAGCCCGAGGTCGGCGAACGCGTCGGCCTGGTCGGACGCGACGCCGCCGATCTCGACCGTCGCCCCGCCCTCGAGCTCGAGGCCGTCGATCGCGGTCGTGAGCTCGGTGGTGAGGGCGCCGAGGTCCCGCCCCGCGGGCGTGACGGAGATCGTCGCGCTGCGCTCGCCGTCGACACGCGTGATCGAGGTGGGGACCTCGACCTCGGCGACCTCGGCGACCTGCGAGAGCGGGACCGGCCCGGCCGCGGTGGGCAGCACGACCTGCTCGAGCTCCGCGACCGTCGCCGGGGCCTCGCCCGCGAGGACACGGACCTGGACCGGACCGTCGCCGAGGTTCACCGTCCCGATCGGCGCGGGCGACATGGCCCCCGCGACCGTCCCGGCCACCTGCGTCTCGGTGAGCCCGACGGCGGCCGCGGCGTCGCGGTCGACGGTCACCTGGACCGTGGACTGCGCCGCGGCGAGGTTGTTGGTGACCTGCGCGGCGCCGTCGGCGTCCTCCGCGAGCTCCTGCACGTCCGCGGCCGCGGCCGCGAGGGTGTCGGTGTCGGGGGCGCGCACGACGAGGTCGACCGTCGAGCTGCCGAACGCGGCGTCCGCCCCGGCGACCTCGATGCCCTCGCTCGACTCCCCGCCCAGCCCGGAGACGGCGTCGCGCACGTCCTCCTGGGCCGCGACGGCGTCGGCGTCCGCGTCGAGCGTGACGGCGAACGTCGCCGTCGGGGAGCCCCCGCCGCCGAAGAACGCGGCCTCCGGGCCGCCCGCGGTGCCGACCGTCGTCTGCACGGTCGCGACGCCGTCGACGTCGAGGAGCGCCTGCTCGACGTCGTGCGCGGCGGCGTCCTGCGCCTCGAGCGAGGTGCCGGGCGCGAACGACTCGGTGACGGTGAGCGTGTCCTGGCCGGTGTCGCCGAGGAAGTTGGTCTCGAGCCGTGGCACGAGCGCGAGCGTCCCGGCGAGGATCGCGACGGACACGCCCAGGGTGATCACGGGGTGGCGGAGCGCCGCGCGCAGCGTCGGGACGTACCCGCGCTGCCACAGCCCGCGGCGCTCCTTGGCCTCCGCCGTGGCACGGGCGCGCTCCCCCGCGAGGCGCGCGGCCTCGGGGTCGGCCGGGACGGGCGGGGACTTGATGAACCAGTACGCGAGCACCGGGACGATCGTCAGCGCGACGAACAGCGACGCGAGCATCGCGATGGCCACGGTGAGCGCGAAGGGCCGGAACAGCTCGCCGACCATGCCGCCCACGAGGGCGATCGGCAGGAAGACGGCCACGGTCGCCACGGTCGAGGCGGTGATCGCGCCCGCGACCTCCTTGACGGCGCCGATGATGGCGCCCACCTTCTCCTCGCCGTACGACAGGTGTCGCTTGATGTTCTCGATGACGACGATCGAGTCGTCGACCACGCGGCCGATCGCGACCGTCATGGCGCCGAGCGTGAGGATGTTCAGCGTGTAGCCCGTGGCGTTCATGACGATGAACGTCACGAACAGCGACAGCGGGATCGACACGGCCGAGACGAGCGTCGAGCGCAGCGACGCGAGGAACAGCAGGATCACGACGACCGCGAAGAGGAGGCCGAGCAGACCCTCGGTCGCGAGGCCTTCGATCGACTCCTCGATGAACGGCGCCTGGTCGAACACGACCTCGACGCGCACGTCCTGCGCCTCGAGCACGCCGGAGAGGTCGTCGACCGCGTCCTGGACGGCGTGCGACACCTCGACCGTGTTGCCCGCGGGTGTCTTGGTGATCGCCACCGCGAGCGCGTTCTCGCCGTCGAGGCGCGAGTACGACGTCGCGGGCTCGGGTCCCGCGGTCACGGTCGCGACGTCACCGAGCGCGACGGGCGCGGTGCCGGGCGCGGCGGTCGGGGACAGGAGCGGCAGCGCGGCGAGCTCGTCGACGGTCGTGACGGCCGTGCCGACCTGGACGCTGAGGGTCCGGTCGCCGTCGGACACGGTCCCCGCCGGGATCACGACGCCGTTGTCCTGGAGGATCGTGGAGACCTGCGCCGGGCTGAGCCCGGCGGCGGCGAGCGCGGCCGGGTCGAGGTCGACCGTGACCTGCTGGTCGGCGATGCCGCTCACCGCGACGCTGCGCACGCCCTCGACGTCCTCGAGCGCCGGGACGACGCTCGACGTGACGGTGTCGGCGAGCGCCGCGTCGTCCGAGCCGCCGGACACCGCGAGCTGGATCACGGGCAGGTCGTCGACGGAGCCCGTCACGACCTGCGGCTCGACGTCCTCGGGGAGCTGGGACTGCAGCCGCGTGATCGCCGTCTGGAGCTGGGACGCCGCGGCGTCCATGTCGGTGCCGTACGCGAACTGCACGGTCGTCACGGACATGCCCGTCGACGACGTCGACGTGACGTCCTCGACGCCCTTGACGGCGCGCGCGGCCGTCTCGACGGGGACGGTCACCTGCTGCTCGACGATCGCCGGGGCAGAGCCCGGGTAGACGCCGACGACGGCGGCGGTGGGGATCTGCAGGCTCGGGATGAGCTCCTGCTTGAGCGACCCCATGCTGATGACGCCGAAGATCGCGATCGCGACCGTGGCGAGCGCGACGAGCGCGCGGTTGGCCAGCGACAGCCGGGCGAGGCGGGACACGGAGCCTCCAAGGGTTCCAGGTCGGGTGGGAGACGACATCGGCGTCGCGGATTTCGTTAGCGTAACGCGAAGCATCTCGAGATGGTTCCCGCTCCCACCGATAGAGTCTGCGCCGTGACCCACCCCGCCGACGACGACGAGCGCGCGGCGCTCGCGCGGCGCCTCGAGCAGGCGCAGCGCCGCCTCGCCGACCTGCTCCTCGCCCAGCGGCTCGAGCCGCTGCTCCGCACGACGCTCACGGTCCCCCAGCTCCGCGCGCTCGCCGTGCTCCAGCTCGACGGCGAGACGAGCTCGCACCGGCTCGCCGACGTGCTCGGCATCTCGCCGGCGACTCTCTCGGGGATCGTGGACCGGCTCGAGGCCGCGGGGATGGCGACGCGACGGCCGGACCCGCAGGACGGCCGCGTGCGCCTCGTCGCCGCGACGCCGCGCGGTGCGGCGGCCGTGCGCCGGATCGCGGCCCAGGAGGACGAGCCGCTCACGGACCTGCTCGACCGGCTCGACGTCGACGACCTGCGCGCCCTGACCACGGGCCTCGAAGCGCTCACCGAGGCCGCGCGCGACCTGCGCGCCGACTCCGCCGAGACGTGAGGATCCGCCCCCGGGTCGCGAGATCCGGGGGCGGATCCTCACGCCTCGGGGCCGGCGCCCTCAGACCTCGCCCAGCGCCTCCTCGGGCGTCCCCTCGACGGTGCGCGCGCGGCGGTTCCAGCGCGACCACAGCACGCGCTCGCCGAGCTCGCCCGCCATGCGGTGGCCGAACGCCAGGAAGACGGCCACCCCGAGGACGAGCACGCTCGCCCCGAGCCAGAACGGGGCCGTGGCGGAGACCGGGTGCAGCAGGCCCGCGATGACCGGAGCGGGAGCGGCGAAGCCCCAGCGCACGAGGTTGAACGCGCCGGTCGTCACACGCCGGTCCGGGTCGCCGAGCGCGAGCGACAGGTCGGTGAGGTTCGCGTTCGCGATGCCCATGAAGACGCCGGCACCCACGAGCACGACGACGGACCACGCCGTCCCGAGGTCGAGCGCCAGCAGGACCAGCGCGGCCAGCACGCCGACGATCGCGACGCCGAGCGTCTGCACGGCGCCCACGCGGCGGGCGAGGCGGTGCCCGACGACGAGGATCCCCACCGCGAGCCCGACGCCCCACGCGGTGAAGACGAGGCCCAGCGGCACGACGTCGAGCCCGAGGAAGACGGGCGTGTACCCGAGCACGACGAAGAAGCAGAAGTTGTACGCGGCCGTCACCGCGGCGAGCGCGAGGAAGCCGGGCTTGCGGAACAGGTGGAAGACCTGGCCGAGCCGCAGGGGCGCGGGCTTCTCGGCCGGGTCCTCGAGACGCGTCACGGAGACGAGCAGCGCGACGAGCATGAACACGCCGCACACGAAGAACGGCACGCGCCACGAGATGCCGCCGAGCAGTCCGCCGAGCAGCGGGCCGACGGCGAAGCCGAGACCGACGCACGTCTCGAAGAGCTCGACGACCCACTCGCGGTCGTTCGCGAGCGAGACGAGCAGGACCATCGCGGTCGCGAAGAACATCGCGTTG
>JAQSXO010000341.1 GCA_029256625.1 Cellulosimicrobium sp.
CGCACCGACGATCAGCCCGACGGCGGTCCGCGACAGACCGCGGCGTGCGGCGGGCGGGGGCGGGCCGGGGAGCCCGGCGACGGGGTACGTCGGGCCCGGCGGGAGGGGTGCCGTCGGCGCGGTCCCCGGCGGGACGGGGCCGTGGCCGACCGGGACGGGCCCGTACCCGGGAGGAGGCTGCGGAGGGGTCGGCGAGAGGGTGACCGGTGCGGCACCGGTCGGGGCGGTCGCGTGCCCGGGCGCTGGGACCGGAGGCGGAGGTGGTCCGGGAGCTGCGGGGGGTCCGGACGGGCTGGACGTCGACTGGCTCGGCGGCGCGAAGGGGTTGTCCATGGTGCTCCGGGCTCGTGCGGGCGAGCGCCCGGACGACGGGGGTGTCGCCGCGCGTGGCCGGATGCTCCCACACCGCCACCTTCCAGCGCCACCACGCCCCCATGGGGGCGGGGTCGAGCACGACGTCGCTCGCCCACGAGAACGACCTTGGTGCCGTCATCGGTCGGATGACGGCACCAAGGTCATGTTCGGCGAGGAGCCGGGCTACGGTTGGTCGACCTCCGAGCCCACGAGGAACTGCGAGTACGCCCCGATGGTGAGGAACGTCGGGAAGTCCTCGGCGAGCGCGACGGCGCGGAACACGTGCGCGGCGTCGTCGATCCGGTTGCCCGGGGTGCGCGGCAGGTCGTCGACGATCTCGGCGAGCAGCGCCTCGACGCGGTCGCGCGTGATGGGCACGCCGTTCTCCGTGCGCGTTCCCGACGCGATCCACTGCCAGACCTGCGAGCGCGAGATCTCGGCGGTCGCGGCGTCCTCCATGAGGTGGTCGATCGCAGCCGCCCCGACGCCGCGCAGCCACGACTCGAGGTACCGCACCCCGACGGAGACGTTGGAGCGCAGGCCCGCCGCGGTCACGGTCGCCCCGGCGCGGCGGGCCGAGCCGATGTCGAGCAGCTCGTGCTGGCCCACCTCGACGTCGTCGCGCAGGCGGGACACCTGGTGCGACCGGTCACCCAGGACCGCGTCGAACTCGCCCCGCGCGACCTCGATGAGGTCGGGGTGCGCGACCCACGTGCCGTCGAACCCGTCCGTCGCCTCGCGGCGCTTGTCGGCGCGCACCTGCTCGAAGGCTCGCTCGGTGACGTCCGGCCGGCGCCGGTCGGGGATGAACGCGCTCATCCCGCCGATCGCGTGCGCACCGCGCTTGTGGCACGTCGCCACGAGCAGCTCGGTGTACGCGCGCATGAACGGCGCGGTCATGGTGACCTGCGCGCGGTCGGGCAGCACGTACGAGTCGCCGCGCGTGCGGAACGCCTTGATGACGGAGAACAGGTAGTCCCACCGCCCGGCGTTGAGCCCGGCGCAGTGGTCGCGCAGCTCGTGGAGGATCTCCTCCATCTCGAACGCCGCGGGCAGGGTCTCGATCAGCACGGTCGCGCGGATCGTGCCCTGCGGCAGCCCCAGGTACTCCTGGGCGAGCACGAACACGTCGTTCCACAGCCTCGCCTCGCGGTAGCCCTCGAGCTTGGGCAGGTAGAAGTACGGCCCCCGGCCGCGCGCGACGAGCTTGCGCGCGTTGTGGAACAGGTACAGCCCGAAGTCCACGAGCGACGCCGACGCCGACACGCTGACCCCGGCCCGGTCGACGTACCGCATGTGCTTCTCGATGAGGTGCCACCCGCGCGGGCGGAACACGATCGTCGGCAGGTCGGTGAGCGTCGTCGAGCGCAGGCGGTACTCCTTGCGCTGCTCGCCCGAGCCGGACGTGTGCTCGAGCGTGCCGCGGATCGCGTCGTGCAGCGCGAGCTGGCCCTCGATCACGTTGCGCCACGTCGGGCTCGAGGCGTCCTCGGCGTCCGCGAGCCAGACCTTGGCACCGGAGTTGAGGGCGTTGATCGTCATCTTCGGGTCGGTCGGCCCGGTGATCTCGACGCGGCGGTCCTCGAGGCCCGGCGCGCCGGCCGAGCCGGCGACGCGCCACGACGGGTCGTCGCGCACGGGCCGCGTCGCGGCGCGGAAGTCGGGGTCGATGCCGTCCGCGACGTCCTGCCGGCGCTGCTGCCGGTCCATGAGCAGCTCGTGGCGGCGGGCCACGAACCGGTCGTGCAGCAGCGTGAGGAAGTCGAGCGCCTCGGGCGTGAGGATCTCGCGGTAGCGCTCGCCCAGCGTCCCGGTGACGCGCAGCGTGCCGGTGACGCGGAAGGTGCCCGACGGCGTGGGTGCGCCCGGGCGCTCGGCGTGCGGGCCGCCGTCGGGCCCGGTCCCGGACGGTCCGGAGGTCGGGGGAGAGGTGGTCGTGGTGAGGGTGGTCATGGCGTGCTCCGAAGGTCGATGTCGCGAGGTAGAGCTCTGGTAGGCCGAGGTAGAGCCCTGGTCCACGAGGTAGAGGCGTGGTCATGACCAGGCCTCTACCTCGCGGGACTGCTCCTCTATCTCGCGAGAGGGGGCTTAGTGGAACTGGGCGGTCTCGGTGGACCCGGCGAGCGCGAGGGTGGCGGCGTCGGGGTTGAGAGCCGTGGCGACCCGGTCGAAGTAGCCGGTGCCGACCTCCCGCTGGTGGCGGGTGGCGGTGTAGCCGTCGGCCTCGGAGGCGAACTCGGCCTCCTGCAGCTCGACGTAGGCGGACATCGCGCGCTCCTCGTAACCGCGCGCGAGCTCGAACATGGAGTGCGAGACGGCGTGGAAGCCGGCCAGCGTGATGAACTGGAACGCGTAGCCCATGGCGGCGAGCTCCTTCTGGAAGCTCGCGATCTGGGCGTCGTCGAGGTGCTTCTTCCAGTTGAACGACGGCGAGCAGTTGTACGCGAGCTTCTTGTCCGGGTACTGCGCGTGGATCGTCTCGGCGAACGTCCGCGCGAGCTCGAGGTCGGGCTCGCCCGTCTCGACCCAGATGAGGTCGGAGTACGGCGCGTACGCGAGGCCGCGCGCGACGACCGCGTCGAGGCCCGGGCGCACGCGGTAGAAGCCCTCCGAGGTGCGCTCCCCCGTGAGGAACGGGCGGTCGCGCTCGTCGACGTCGGACGTCAGCAGGTCCGCGGCGAGCGAGTCCGTGCGGGCGATGATGACCGACGGCACGCCCGCGACGTCGGCCGCGAGGCGCGCGGCGTTGAGCGTGCGAATGTGCTGGCTCGTGGGCACGAGCACCTTGCCCCCGAGGTGGCCGCACTTCTTCTCCGACGCGAGCTGGTCCTCCCAGTGCACGCCCGCGGCGCCCGCGGCGATCATCGAGTGCATGAGCTCGTACGCGTTGAGCGGGCCTCCGAACCCGGCCTCGGCGTCCGCGACGATCGGGGCGAGCCAGTCGCGGCGCGGCTCGTCGTCGGCTCCCGAGCGCTCCGCCGTCTCGATCTGGTCCGCGCGCAGGAGCGCGTTGTTGATGCGGCGCACGACGGCGGGCACGGAGTTGGCGGGGTAGAGCGACTGGTCGGGGTACGTCTGGCCGGACAGGTTGGCGTCGGCCGCGACCTGCCACCCGGACAGGTAGATGGCCTTGAGGCCCGCGCGCACCTGCTGCACGGCCTGGTTGCCGGTGAACGCGCCGAGCGCGGCGACCCACTCCTCGGTGTGGATCTGCTCCCAGAGCTTCTCCGCCCCGCGGCGCGCGAGCGTGTGCTCCTCGCGCACCGAGCCGCGCAGCGCGACGACGTCCTCCGCGGTGTAGTCGCGCTGGAGGCCGGCCCAGCGCGGGTCGGTCGCCCACTGCTCGGCGATCTCGGCCGCCGTCTGGGTCTGGTCGCCGGGGCGGGGACCGTCGCTCTCGGCGCGATCCGGGGTGCGGCCCGCGACGTCCGCCGTGGTCGCGACGGCGCCGAGCGGACGGGCGCCGCCCGCGTACTCGGACGGGGAGCGGCGGCTGACGATGGTGGGCCTGTTCACGGGTGCCTCCTGGTGGTGCGCCGGCCCGCTCCGCGCGGACCGGACGGGCCGGTCGGTGGACCTCGGCGAGGTCCGTGCTTCGACCTTCCTCCCGCCGGCAGCCCCGTCTCAAGCCAGATTGGGCGAAAGAATTCCGGTTCTTCTCTTGTGCGGAAGGAGTGGCGCGTGTCACTCTCAGTCATGGCTATCCCGACGACGCGACCGGCCGGAATCGCGGAACATGCGGAAATCCCGCTCGAGAGCGAGCCCGACGCCCTGACGATCGGCCGCAGGATCCGGCACCTGCGCACCGCGCGGGGCCTGACGCTCGACGAGCTCGGGGCCGCGATCGGCCGCGCGCCGTCCCAGGTGTCGCTCCTGGAGAACGGCAAGCGCGAGCCCAAGTTCGC
>JAQSXO010000342.1 GCA_029256625.1 Cellulosimicrobium sp.
CCCGGGGCCATGGCGCAATTGGTAGCGCACCTGCTTTGCAAGCAGGGGGTTGGGGGTTCGAGTCCCCCTGGCTCCACCACGGAAGGGCCTCCGACGTCTGTCGTCGGGGGTCCTTCGTGCTGTCCGGGTACGACCGCCCGGGATCCCCTGAACGCCCTGCGCGAGGGTGCTCCCTCGAGCGTGCGGCTACGCTCGCTCCTACTCCGCCGTCCGAGGTGGGGAAGGGGGCGAGGACGGTGACCCAGGCACAGCCTCGACGGACTCCGCGCTGGATCGTCCTGGGCTTCCTGCTGGCCAGCTTCGCGTGGGCGCCGATCATCGCGACGTCGTTCACCGAGCCCCCGACGCCGTTGCTCACGGTGGCCTTCGTCGGCGGCCTGGTGCTTCTCGCGCTCGCGCTGCTGCTCGTCCTCCTCGACGCCGTCGCTCCCGCCCCGGACCGGTCATCGCGGACGGGGAAGGTCGCGCTGCTGATCGCGCTCACCCTGGCGCTCTGGGCCCCGACGTTCTCGTGGGCCGAGCCGGGTGAGCAGCCCTGGGCATGGCTCGCGGGCTTCGTCGTCGCCGCCTCCGGCCTGACCTGCTGGCGCAGCGGCGTCGTGGCGGCCGTCGTCCTGGGCGGTGCCGCCGCGGCCGGTGGCGCCGTCTTCGAGGGTGCGGCCCTCCCCGCCTTGGTCGTGACGGTCGGCGTCGCCCTCGCCGTGTGGGCCATGTGCCAGGCGCTGGTGTGGTTGCACCGGCTGTGGTGGTCCGCCCAGGACGGACGGGAGGCACAGGCACGCCTCGCGGTGGCCGAGGAACGGCTGCGCGTCGGCCGCGAGCTGCACGACGTGCTCGGACGACGGCTCGCCGTGATCGCGCTCAAGGCCGAGCGAGCCGCCGACCTCGCGGCGCGAGACCCCGAAGGGGCCGCGAGCGAGAGCCGGAGCATCCGCGACCTCGCGTCCGTGGCGCTCCGGGAGGCCCGGCGCACCATCCACGGGGAGGCCGTCACGGATCTCCCGTCACAGCTGCGGTCGGCGGACCTGGTGCTCCGTTCGGCAGGGATCACGCCGACGGTCGCCGTCGATCCGCAGACGCTCTCTGCCGTGCCGCCGACGCTCGCCGGGCTCTTCGCGACGGTCGTCCGCGAGGCCGTCACGAACGTCCTGCGTCACAGCGACGCCCGCACCGCATCGATCCGTGTCGTGGTGCAGGGACCGGTGACGACGCTGAGCGTCGAGAACGACGGCGTCCGCACCGCTGCGACGTCCGACGCGGACGGCGGGACCGGTCTGGCGGCCCTCGCGGCACGGTGCGGTGCCGTCGGTGCGGAGCTCGTCGCCGGCCCGGACGGGGACGACCGCTTCGTGGTGCGGGTGAGACACGCGACGCCGTCGGGGAGGGCGTGATGGACGAACGGATCCGGGTGCTCCTCGCGGAGGACGACGAGCTGATCCGGGAGGCCCTGGTCGGGCTGCTGGAGCGCGAGCCGGACGTCGTCGTGGTCGCCACCGCCCGCGACGGTCGCCAGGCGATCGACCGGGCGCTGCTCCACACGCCCGACGTCGCCGTCGTCGACCTGCACATGCCGGGGGTGGACGGGCTCGGCGTCATCGGCGAGCTGGCGCGGGCGCTCCCGCAGTGCGCGGGCGTGATCCTCACCGGTCACGGCCACCCGCACGTGCTGCGCGAGGCCCTCGCCTCGGGGGCGCGAGGCTTCCTCGCGAAGGGGGCGCCGGGCACCGCGCTGGCGGACGTCGTCCGGCGCGTGCACGACGGGCAGCGCTACGTCGATCCGGTCCTGGCCGCGGACGCCCTGACCGTGGCCCCGTCGCCTCTGACCGCTCGGGAGACCGCCGTGCTGGCGGCCGCGCAGCAGGACCGTGCCGTCCGCGACGTGGCGCGGGAGCTCTTCCTCTCGCCGGCGACCGTGCGCAACTACCTCGCGTCGGTGAGCCGCAAGCTCGGGGCCGACAACAGGTCCCACGCGTACCGCATCGCGCGCGAGAACGGCTGGGTCTGACGAAGCCCTCGGTCAGCGCCCGCACGGGTGTTCCGTGCGCGATTCACGGGTCTGCCGTGCGGGCCATCGGCCCAGACTCGCGAGCATGGACACACAGCAGCCTCGTCTCGATCCCGCACAGCACGACGGCACCCACCGCGAGCACGGTGCGGGCCGCCATCTGCTGGAGCGCTGGCCGTCCGTCGTCGGACTGCTCGCTCTCCTCCTCAACGTCACGAACGGCGCCGACGCCCACGTGACCGCGATGATCATCGTCATCGCCTCGGCGTGCTACCTCGCGACCAGCGCGACCGGTTCGCGGCGCAGCGGCTGGATCGTGGTCGGAGGCGCGGTCGTCGCCGTCACGCTCGCTCGCGTGACCGGGCTCGACCCCACCGTGACGGTGCTCGTCCTGGGCGCGGCGTTCGCGGTGCTCGGTCTCCTCCGGGGCTCCGACGTCGACCGCCGCGAGCTGGGCATCCAGGCCCTGGGGTTCCTGGGCTTCGGTGCCGTCGCGCTCACGGCCATGACGGTGGGTCCTGTCCCCGCCCTCTACCTGGCGGCGCTGGCCGCCGTCGGGCACGCCGCATGGGACGTCGTCCACTTCGTCAGGGACAGGGTCGTGCCTCGCTCCCTCGCAGAGGCCTGCTTCGTGCTCGATCTCGGTCTCGGCGTCGCGATGCTCTGCCTCGCCGTCCTCGCACCGGTGTGAGGACGCGTCGTCCGTCCGACGCTCTCCTGCGGCACGGGCGCCGGGAGCGACGTCCCACGCGTCCCCGGACGACGAAGGGCCCCACCGCGAGGTGGGGCCCTTCCCGTGCGCGCTCTCGGCGCGCGGTCCGGTCGGTCAGACGTCGTCGGCCTTCTTGGCGGCGTCCTCCGCAGCGGCCTCGGCCGCCTCGCGCGCCTTCTTGCCGGCGTCGCCGAGGTCGTCCGTCGCGCCCTCCGCCGCGTCCTTGGCCGAGGAGGCCGTGCCACGGGCGTTGCTGCGCGCGCGGCCGGTGGCCTTCTTTGCCGCGTCCTTGGCGTCGGAGACGGCGTCGCTGACGCGGTCGGTGACGTCGTCGCGCACCTCGGCAGCGCGCTCGGCGAGCTTGTCGGTCGCCTCGCGGCCCTTCGCGACGGCGACGCCGGCGGCCTCGCCCAGCGACTCGGCGGCGTCCCCGACGGCGTGCCGGGCGTCGCCCACCACGTCGTCGAAGTGGACCTGCTGCTGCTCCTGCTCCCACGGCTCGGCCCAGGGGTCGGTCGTGGGCTGGGCGCGGCGGTACAGGACGTAGCCGACGCCGGCGGCGGTGACGCCTCCGGCGATCCACCACAGCGTGCGGCCCTTGCCCTTCGAGGCGTCGGCCTCCGCGGCCTTCGCCGCCGCCTTGTCCGCCGCCGCCGCGAGCCTGGCCGCCGCCTTCTCGGCCGCCTTGTCGGCGTGCTTCGAGGCCTTCTTGCCTGCCTTGCCGGCCGACTTCTGGGCGTGCTTCGCCGCCTCGGCGGCGGCCTTCTGCGCCTGCTTGGCGAGCTTGCGCGCCTTCCTCCCGGTCGCCGCCGAGGCGGCTGCGGACGCGGCGGCGGTCGCCTCTGCGGCGTTGTCTGCGGCCCGCTGGGCCGACTCCGCGGCGCTGGCGGCCGCGGCGTTGAAGCTTGCGACGATCTTCGGCAGCACGTCCTCCACGAGCCTGTCGTGCGCCGTGTCGATCGCGGGCGCGGCCTTGCCCGCGACCTTCTCGACGCGCGGCGCGGCGGCCTGGATGCTGTCCTGCCACGCCTTCTCGACGCGCGGCTGGAGCCACTCGAGGAACGCCTCGACCTTGGGCGTCCCCCACTCCTTGGCGTGGACGGCCGCGTCCTTGGCCTGGTCCGCGAGCTGGGTGGCGGCGCTCTGCGCGGTCGCGGCGGCCTGCGCGGCCTGGTCCTTGAGCTTCTCGGTGTCGATCGACTCGAGCGTGTCCTTGACGGAGTCGCTCGCTGAGCGAGAACGGGTCATGCGTGCTCCCCGGGGTCGTCGTCCGACGGGACGAAAGGGCGGATGCGATGGGCGTTTCCGACCACTCTGCCACCACCCTGCCCCGCCCGCGAGACATCGCGCCGGACGGGTCGCGCGCGGGTCTCGTGGGAGGATGGTGCCCATGTTCGCAACCCTCCACACGACCGCAGGTGACATCCGGATCGAGCTCCTGCCGAACCACGCCCCGAAGACGGTGGCGAACTTCGTCGGGCTCGCGAAGGGCACCACGACGTGGTCCGACCCCCGCACCGGCGCAGAGCGCACCGAGCC
>JAQSXO010000343.1 GCA_029256625.1 Cellulosimicrobium sp.
GTGCTGTGGCTCGAGCAGCACCTCGCGACGTACCCCGGCGCGATCCTCGCCGTCACCCACGACCGGTACTTCCTCGACCACGTCGCGGAGTGGATCTGCGAGGTCGACCGCGGTCGCCTGTACCCGTACGAGGGCAACTACTCGACGTACCTCGAGAAGAAGGGCGAGCGCCTCCAGGTCCAGGGCAAGAAGGACGCGAAGCTCGCCAAGCGCCTCAAGGAGGAGCTCGAGTGGGTCCGGTCCAACGCCAAGGGCCGCCAGACCAAGTCGAAGGCCCGCCTCGCCCGGTACGAGGAGATGGCGGCCGAGGCGGAGCGCACGAGGAAGCTCGACTTCGAGGAGATCCAGATCCCGCCGGGCCCGCGCCTGGGCAACCTGGTCCTCGAGGCGTCGAACCTGCAGAAGGGCTTCGACGGTCGCCAGCTCATCGACGGCCTGAGCTTCACGCTGCCGCGCAACGGCATCGTCGGCGTCATCGGCCCGAACGGCGTCGGCAAGACGACCCTGTTCAAGACGATCGTCGGGCTCGAGCCGCTCGACGGAGGTGACCTCAAGGTCGGCGAGACCGTCTCGATCTCCTACGTCGACCAGTCGCGCGGCGGCATCGACCCCAAGAAGACGCTGTGGGAGGTCGTGTCCGACGGGCTCGACTTCATCAAGGTCGGCAACGTCGAGATCCCCTCGCGCGCGTACGTCGCGTCGTTCGGGTTCAAGGGCCCGGACCAGCAGAAGCCCGCGGGCGTGCTGTCCGGTGGTGAGCGCAACCGCCTCAACCTCGCGCTCACGCTCAAGCAGGGCGGCAACCTCCTGCTGCTCGACGAGCCGACGAACGACCTCGACGTCGAGACCCTGGGCTCGCTCGAGAACGCGCTGCTCGAGTTCCCCGGCTGCGCCGTCGTCGTGTCCCACGACCGGTGGTTCCTCGACCGCGTCGCGACCCACATCCTCGCGTACGAGGGCACGGAGGAGGACCCGGCGAACTGGTACTGGTTCGAGGGCAACTTCGCGTCCTACGAGGAGAACAAGGTCGAGCGCCTCGGCGCCGACGCGGCGCGCCCGCACCGCGTGACGTACCGCAAGCTCACGCGCGACTGACGTCGCGACCTGTATCGACCACGACGCCGGGTGGGACTCGTTCCCGCCCGGCGTCCGTGCGTCCGGGGCGGCTCGGAGACGGCGAGACGTGGTGACCCGTCGCGACGCCGGGCCCGGCGCCCTGACCTGCTGGCTCGCGGCGCTCACGGGCTGCGTCCTCACGTCTTCGCCCGACCCGGCGCCCCGGGGACCCGCACGTGCGCGCCGGCCGGGGACCCGACCGTGTCACACCGGGCCTGACCAGCGCCGTTCCGGCAGACTGGCGGCATGACGGCCAGCGGTGATCCCGGAGACGACGCGGTCCGCCCGGGCGCCTCGACCCCCGAGCCGACGGCCGAGGGGCCGCGCCCCGGCGGGGTCGCCGCGGGCGCCGCGGCGACGGCCGGGCTCGTCGAGTCCCTGGAGATCCTGCGCGGCCGGCTCGCCGCCGCGCGGCTGCCGCTGGACCTGCCCGGCGCGGCGGCCGCGCGCGAGGACCTCGACCTCGCCGTGCACCAGCTCGACGACTACCTGCTGCCGCGCCTGCGGTCGCACGCCGCGCCGCTGCTCGTCGTCGTCGGCGGGTCGACCGGCGCGGGGAAGTCCACGCTCGTGAACTCCCTGCTCGGCGAGCACGTGTCCGCGCCCGGCGTGCTGCGCCCGACGACGCGCGCCCCCGTCCTCGTCCACCACCCGCTCGACGAGCGCTGGTTCTCGACCGACCGCGTCCTGCCGGGCCTCGCGCGCGTGAGCGAGCACGGGCCGCGCCCGGGCGGCGACGCGACCCCGGGCGGGACCGCTGCCGCGGTGCAGCCCGACCCGACGCGCACGCTGCGGCTCGTGGCGAGCGACGCGCTGCCGCAGGGGCTCGCGCTCGTGGACGCCCCCGACGTCGACTCCGTGGAGACGGCGAACCGCGAGCTCGCCGCCCAGCTCCTCGCGGCCGCGGACCTGTGGCTCTTCGTCACGACGGCCGCGCGCTACGCGGACGCGGTCCCGTGGGACCTGCTGCACCGCGCGGCCGAGCGTCGTGCGCAGGTCGCGATCGTGCTCGACCGGGTCGACCCGGGCGCCGAGGCCGTGGCCGACGACCTGCGCCGCATGATGGACGAGAACGGCCTGGACGCCGCGCCGCTGTTCGCGGTGGGGGAGTCCGAGCTCGTGGACGGCTTCCTCCCGGAGCCGTCGGTCGCGGAGGTCTCGTCGTGGCTGTCCGCGCTCGGTGCCGACGACGACGCGCGCGACCGGGTCGCGACAGCCACGCGGGACGGCGTCGTGGACGACCTCGTGCGCCGGGCCGTGCTCGTCGCGGGCGCGGCGGACGCCCAGGCGACGTCCGACGCGCGGCTGCGGGCCGTCGTCGGGCGCGCGTACGACGAGGCGGCGGCGACCGTCGACGCCGCCACGAGCGACGGGGCGCTCCTGCGCGGCGAGGTGCTCGCGCGCTGGCAGGACTTCGTCGGGACGAGCGAGCTGTTCCGGTCCGTGGAGCAGGGTGTGGGACGCGTGCGCGACGCCGTCGCGGCGTTCTTCCGCGGGCGCCCGGCGCAGGCGCCCCAGGTCGAGCAGGCGATCGCGCACGGGCTGGAGGCCGTCGTGCTCGACGCGACCGACGCGGCCGCGGAGCGCGCCTACGGCGGGTGGCGCGCCGACCCGGCCGGCACGGCCCTGCTGGACGGGCTCGACCTGTCGCGCTCGTCGGCCGGTCTGCGGGCGCGGGTCGCCGAGGAGATCCGGGGCTGGCAGTCGGACGTCCTCGACCTGGTGCGCGAGCAGGGCGCGGGCAAGCGCGGGGCGGCACGGGCGTTGTCGTTCGGGATCAACGGGCTCGGGCTGAGCCTCATGGTCGTGGTGTTCGCGTCGACGGGCGGCCTCACGGGCGCGGAGGTCGGCATCGCCGGAGGCACGGCGATCCTCGCGCAGAAGCTGCTCGAGGCCGTGTTCGGCGACGACGCCGTGCGGCGCCTCACGCGGACCGCGCGCGAGCGCCTGGCCGAGCGCGTGCGGGCCGTGCTCGACGACGAGGCCCGGCGCTACACGGCCCAGCTCGACGCGCTCGGCACCGCCGACGCGGACGAGACGGCGCGCTCGGTGCGCGAGGCCGCGCGGGCGGTCGAGGCGGCGGCGCGCGTCGAGCGCTCCGCGCGAGGCACGGCCCCGGACGCGGGCCGCGTCGCGGTCGGCCGGCACGCCGCGCGGCTCCTGCGCGGCGCGGGGTGGCGTGCGGTGCCGGAGGACGAGCCGGTCGTGACACCGGGCGAGGACGGTTCGGAGCCGGCACAGCGCCCCGGGTTCTGGCGGCGGCTCCTGGGCGGTGAGCGCGCATGACCATCGACCTCGCCGCGCGCACGACCGCCCTCGAGACCGCAGTCCGCGCGGGCGAAGGGCGCGTCGACGCGGACCTGCTCGCCGCCGCGCGCACCGTCGTCGCGCGTGCCCGCGAGCGGGCCGGCCTCTCGGCCGACCACACCGTCGTCGCGCTCGCCGGCGCGACGGGCTCGGGCAAGTCGTCGGTCTTCAACGCTCTGGCCGGGGACGACATCGCGACGGTCGGGGTCCAGCGCCCGACGACGTCGCACCCGCTCGCGGCCGTGTGGGGACCCACGGGGTCGCCCCAGGCGGGCACGCTGCTCGACTGGCTCGAGGTGCGCCGTCGACACGAGATGGGGACGCCGCTCACGTCGGGCGACCCGGGCGACGCGCGCGCGGGCGGCGGCCTGCGGAGCCTGCTGCGGGGCCGACGCGCGGGCGAGGTCACGAGCGGGCTCGTGCTGCTCGACCTGCCGGACCACGACTCGGTCGTCGTCGAGCACCGCGTGCGCGCGGAGCGCCTCGTCGAGCGTGCGGACCTGCTCGTCTGGGTCGTCGATCCGCAGAAGTACGCGGACGCCGCGCTGCACGAGCGCTACCTGCGTCCGCTCGCGGGGCACGGCTCGGTCGTCGTGCTCGTGCTCAACCAGATCGACCGGCTCGCCGTCGCCGACGCGGACGCGTGCCTCGCGGACCTGCGCCGGCTCGCCGCCGAGGACGGGCTCGGCGACGCGCGCGTCCTCGGGGTCTCGGCGCGCACGGGCCAGGGCCTGGACGAGCTGCGCGGCCTGCTCGCGGACGCCGCGGCGCGACGGCGTGCGGCGAACGACCGGCTCGCCGCCGACGTGCGCGCCGTGGCCCGGCG
>JAQSXO010000344.1 GCA_029256625.1 Cellulosimicrobium sp.
ATGAGGCCTCGTGTCGGAGATCGCTGATGCCGCGAAGCGGCTGCTGCTCGGGCGGCCTGTCCGCAGCGAGCACCTGGGGCACACGCTGCTCCCCAAGCGTGTGGCCCTGCCCGTGTTCGCGTCCGACGCGCTGTCGTCCGTCGCGTACGCCCCGGACGAGATCCTCCTGACGCTCGCGATCGCGGGCCTCAGCGCGACGATGATCTCGCCGTGGGTGGGTCTCGCGGTCGTGGTCGTGCTGCTGACGGTGGTCGCGTCGTACCGGCAGAACGTGCGCGCCTACCCGTCCGGCGGCGGCGACTACGAGGTCGCCACCGTCAACCTCGGCCCGACCGCGGGCGTCGGCGTCGCCTCGGCGCTCATGGTCGACTACGTGCTCACGGTCGCCGTCTCGATCTCCTCGGGGGCGCAGTACGCGGCCAGCGCGATCCCCGCGCTGCGCGACCACGAGGCGGCCTTCGCGATCGGCCTCGTCGTCGTGCTCACAGTCGTCAACCTGCGCGGGGTCAAGGAGTCCGGGACGTTCTTCGCGATCCCGGTCTACCTCTTCATGCTCGCCATCGGCACGACGGCGGTCGTCGGGTTCTTCCAGTACGTCACCGGCAACCTGGGCGCGGCCGAGAGCGCGGAGTTCGAGCTCACGGCGCAGAGCGGGTTCGACCAGGGGCTCATCGGCATCGCGGGAGCCTTCCTCGTGGCGCGCGCGTTCGCGTCCGGGTGCGCCGCGCTCACCGGCGTCGAGGCGATCAGCAACGGCGTGCCCGCGTTCCGCAAGCCCAAGTCGCGCAACGCCGCCACGACGCTCGCCCTGCTGGGCGGCATCTCGGCCGTGATGATGCTCTCGATCCTCTTCCTCGCGCGCGCGACGGGCGTGCACTACGCGGAGGACCCGCACACGCAGCTCTCGCTGAACGGGGAGCCGCTGCCCGTGGACTACGTGCAGCACCCGGTGATCGGGCAGCTCGCCGAGACCGTGTTCAGCGGGGTGCCCGTGCTGTTCTACGTGGTGTCCGCCGTGACGGGGCTCATCCTCGTGCTCGCCGCGAACACGGCGTTCAACGGCTTCCCGGTCCTCGGCTCGATCCTGGCGAAGGACGGCTACCTGCCGCGCCAGCTCCACACCCGCGGCGACCGGCTCGCGTTCTCCAACGGCATCATCACGCTCGCCGTGGCCGCGATCGTGCTCATCTGGGCGTTCGACGCGGAGGTCACGCGCCTCATCCAGCTCTACATCGTCGGCGTGTTCGTGTCGTTCACGCTCTCGCAGCTCGGCATGGTGCGGCACTGGACCCGGGCGCTGCGCACCGAGCACCAGCCGCGCGAGCGGTCGCGCATGCGGCGCTCGCGCGTGGTCAACACGGTCGGCCTGGCGATGACCGGCACCGTGCTGGTCATCGTCCTCATCACGAAGTTCACGCACGGCGCGTGGATCGCGATCCTCGCGATGGCGCTCGTGTTCGTGCTCATGAAGTCGATCCGCAAGCACTACGACAGGGTGCGCGACGAGCTCGCGCTCGGCGACGAGGCCGCCGCCGCCCGGGCGCTGCCCAGCCGGGTGCACGCCATCGTCCTCGTCTCCAAGATCCACCGCCCCACGATGCGGGCGCTCGCGTACGCGCGGGCCTCGCGTCCGTCGGTCCTCGAGGCCGTGACGGTCGGCGTGGACTCCGAGGACGTCGAGGACCTCATGCGGCAGTGGGAGGCGCTCGACCTGCCCGTGCCGCTGCGCGTGCTCGACTCGCCCTTCCGCGAGATCACGCGCC
Source organism: Cellulosimicrobium sp. (assembly GCA_029256625.1). GTDB lineage: Bacteria > Actinomycetota > Actinomycetes > Actinomycetales > Cellulomonadaceae > Cellulosimicrobium. The sequence goes on from JAQSXO010000344.1 coordinate 1,764, forward strand.
CCGTGCTGTCGTACGTCCGGTCGGTGCGCCGTGAGTCCCCGCGTGACCTCGTCGTCGTCTACATCCCCGAGTACGTCGTGGGCCACTGGTGGGAGCAGCTCCTGCACAACCAGAGCGCGCTGCGCCTCAAGGGCCGCCTGCTGTTCACGCCCGGCGTCGTCGTCGCGTCGGTCCCGTGGCAGCTCTCCTCGACCGAGGGGCAGACCGGGCTCGAGGGCGAGGGGTTCCGCCAGCGCTTCACCGGGTACTGACGGGGAGACGGCCGCGGGCGTGACGCGGGCCCGGTTCCGACGTCGGGACCGGGCCCGCGTCCCGTCTGCGACGGGTGGGCTGCGGCACGTCCGGGATACTGGGGGCATGCCGTCCTCCTCGCGTGGTCCTGCCGTGCCCTCCGACCGACCGTCCGACCCGTCCGCCGACCGCCGCGCCGGGCGCGGTCCGCGGCGCCCCGCGCGCCGCCGCGGCGAGCGGACGACCCGGCAGTCGCCGCGCGTCGACTCTCGACCTGAGGTCGAGGTCGAGCTCGAGGTCGGCCCGGTGGCGCACGGTGGCCACTGCGTGGCGCGGCACGACGGCCGCGTCGTGTTCGTCCGGCACGCCCTGCCCGGGGAGCGCGTGCGCGCCCGCGTCACGGAGGGCGGGGAGGCCGCGAAGTTCTGGCGGGCGGACGCCGTCGAGGTCCTCGAGGCGTCGCCCGACCGTGTCCCCTCGGTGTGGCCGGAGGCGGGCCCCGGGGGTGTCGGCGGGGGCGAGCTCGCGCACGTCGCGCTCGACGCGCAGCGTCGCTGGAAGCGGGACGTGCTCGTGGAGCAGCTGGGCCGGCTCGGGAAGGTCGATCTCGACGAGCTTGACCTTCAGGTAGAGGTCGAGGGTCTGCCGGGCGACGCCGAGCGCGGCGGCCTCGGCTACCGGACGCGCGTGGACCTCGTGGCGGACGGCACGGGCCGTGCGGGCATGCACCGCTTCCGGTCGCACGCGGTCCTCGCGCTGGACGGCATGCCGCTCGCGACGGACGACGTCGCGGAGCTCGCCGCGCGCGAGAAGGTCTTCACGCGCACCTGGCGCCCGGGCACGCGGATCGAGCTCGTGGCGCCCGTCGGCTCGGCGCCCGTGCTCCTCGTCGACGGCGAGCCGTGGCGCGCCGGCTCGCCCGACCAGCGGCCCAACGCCCGGCGCAGCGTGACCGAACGCGTCGTCGTGGGCGACCGCGAGCACGAGTACCGCGTGGCGGCGGGTGGTTTCTGGCAGGTGCACCGCGAGGCGCCGGCCGTCCTGACGGGCGCCGTCCTCGACGCCGTGGGCGACGTCGACGGCGCACGCGTGCTCGACCTGTACTCCGGCGCCGGGCTGTTCACGTCCCCGCTCGCCGCGGCGGTCGGCGGCACGGGTTCCGTGGTCGCCGTCGAGGGCGACGAGCGCGCGGTGCGCGACGCGCGGCGCAACGCGCACGGGCTCGACCGGGTCGAGCTGCACCACGGACCCGTCGAGCAGGTTCTCGCCGCGGACCGGACCGGCGCGGACGTCGTGGTGCTCGACCCGCCGCGCGTCGGCGCGGGCCGAGGCGTCGTGGACGCGGTCGCGGCACGGGAACCCTCCCGCGTCGTGTACGTCGCGTGCGACCCCGCCGCGCTCGCGCGCGACGTCTCCTACCTGGCGGGCCACGGCTACGGGCTGGCGTCCCTGCGCGCGTTCGACCTCTTCCCGATGACCCACCACCTCGAGGCGGTCGCCGTCCTCACGCGGTGACGTCGCGGACGCGGCCTCGGCCCTGCGCGAACCCGCGTGCGCCGGGCAGGGGCCGGGGAGGACGATGGGGGAGACGGTCGGACGAGCGGGACGGTGACGGACGTGACGAGCACGAGCGGGTCGACGACGGTGGCTGCCACGGCGGAAGCCCCGACCGTCCAGGCGTCGGACGACGTCCGGGACGTCGTGGGCGTGGGCGTGCTGCTGCCCAACGGGCGCCTCGCGGGGCGCAGCTTTGCGTCACTCGCCGAGGCGGAGGCCTGGGCGCGGCCGGACGAGGGGGAGCAGGTCGTCGAGCTGAACCTGCTGTGCGACTGCGACCTCTGAGCCGGGAGCCGTGAGGACGTCACGCTCGGGCGGGCTCGCCCGGCATATATCTTGACGTCAAGATATATGGGGTATGCTGGTCGCGGTGCAGGTCGCAGCGGGTCGTGGACGAGCCGCCGACCACCGCCAGGGCGGTCCTCCGGACCCGGCCTGAGCGGCGCGCCGGCCCGGCGTAGGCTGGGCGAAGCCCCCTGAACCATGGCATCCGTGCCACCGTCTCGCCACGAAGGAGCTACGAGTGAGCAGCGTCGACACGTTCGGGTCGAAGGGAACGCTGGAGGTCGGTGAGAACTCGTACGAGATCTTCCGCCTGTCCGCCGTCGAGGGTGTCGAGCGCCTCCCGTACAGCCTGAAGATCCTCGCCGAGAACCTCCTGCGCACGGAGGACGGCGCCAACATCAC
>JAQSXO010000345.1 GCA_029256625.1 Cellulosimicrobium sp.
AGCACGCGCGGCGCCCACTCGTGCGTCCGCAGCACCCCGACCGGCTTGCCCGACTGCACGAGGAGCGTCTCGTCGTCCGCGAGCGTCGTGAGCGTGCGGACGATCGCGTGGTAGCTCGGCCAGTCGCGCGCCGCCCGGCCGGTGCCGCCGTAGACGACGAGGTCGTCGGGCCGCTCCGCGACCTCGGGGTCGAGGTTGTTCATGAGCATCCGCAGCGGTGCCTCGGTCTGCCACGACCGTGCGGTGAGGGCCGTGCCGCGCGGCGCGCGGACGGGGACGGGGGTGCCGAGGCGGTGGGTCGGCTCGTGGGCCATGGTCGTCTCGCTCCTTTCGGGGTCGGGCGGGTAAAAGGTCAGGCCAGGTGCCCGACGGCGGCGCTCGCCACGACGGTCACGGCACCGGTGGTCACGAGGTGGGTCACGGCCTCGATCTCGGGCGAGAGGTAGCGGTCGGGGCCGGGGCCTGCGGCGACCGTGCGCACGAGGTCACGCACGGCGCCCGTCCCCCGCGCCGGGTGCAGGGCCCCGCCCGGCGGGCAGCGCAGGTCGAGGGCGCGCGACGCGGTGAGGAGCTCGATCGCGAGGACGCGGCCCAGCCCGTCGACGGCGCGGCGGAGCTTGCGCGCCCCGGCCCACCCCATGGACACGTGGTCCTCCTGCATGGCCGACGACGGGATCGAGTCGACGCTCGACGGCACGGCGAGGCGCTTGAGCTCCGAGACGATCCCGGCCGCCGTGTACTGGGCGATCATCAGGCCGGAGTCGACACCCGGGTCGTCGGCGAGGAACGGCGGCAGGCCCTCGTTGCGGGCCTTGTCGAGGAACCGGTCCGTGCGGCGCTCGCTCATGCTCGCGACGTCGGCCGCCGCGATGGCGAGGAAGTCGAGCACGTACGCGACCGGCGCGCCGTGGAAGTTCCCGTTCGACTCGACGCGGCCGTCCGCGGTGACGACCGGGTTGTCGATGGCCGACGCGAGCTCGCGGCGCGCGACGGCGGTCGCGTGGTCGAGCGTGTCGCGCGCGGCGCCGTGCACCTGGGGCGCGCACCGCAGCGAGTACGCGTCCTGCACCCGGGTGCACTCGGGCCGGCCGTCGGCGTCGAGCGTGCGGTGGCTCGCCACGACGGGCGACCCGTCGAGCAGCGCGCGCAGGTTCGCGGCCGACGCCGCCTGGCCGGGGTGCGGCCGCATCGCCACGAGGTCGGCCGCGAACGGCGCGTCCGAGCCGAGCAGCGCCTCGACGCTCGCCGCGGCCGCGACGTCGGCCGTCGTGAGCAGGGACCGCAGGTCGTGCAGCGCGAGCGCGAGCATCCCGAGCATGCCGTCGGTGCCGTTGATGAGCGCGAGGCCCTCCTTCTCGCGCAGAGCGAGCGGCGCGATCCCGGCGGCGGCGAGCGCGTCGGCGGCCGGCACGAGGGCTCCCGTCGCGTCCCGGACCTCGCCCTCCCCCAGCGCCGCGAGCGCCACGTGCGCGAGCGGCGCGAGGTCGCCCGAGCAGCCGAGCGAGCCGAACTCGCGCACGACGGGCGTGATCCCGGCGTCGAGCATCGCGGCGTACGTCTGCGCGACGACGGGGCGCGCCCCGGTCCGTCCGGTCGCCAGGGTCGCGAGCCGCAGGAGCTGGAGCGCGCGCACGACCTCGCGCTCGACCTCCGGCCCCGAGCCCGCGGCGTGCGACCGCACGAGGCTGAGCTGGAGCTGCGCCCGCCGCTCGACCGGGATGTGCCGCCGGGCGAGCGCACCGAACCCGGTCGAGACGCCGTAGTGCGGGCGGTCGTCGTCCGCGAGCCCCTCGACGACGGCGCGACTCACCGCCATCGCCTCGACCGCCGCGTCGGCGAGCCGGACGCGCGCGCCGTGCCGCGCGACGTCGACCACGTCGTCGATCGTCAGCGGACCGTCGCCCACGACGACGACGCGCGCGGCGCGGGCCTGGTCGGAGACGGCCGGGGAGTGCGTCGTCGCTGCCATGCCCCCAGGACACACCGCGCTCCGCCATGTCGGGAGCCCGAGCGGATCGGTTCCGTCTGGGATCCCAGACTGTGGCGAGCATGGGAGTTCATCAAGAGCCGTTCCGGGACACCCGAGGTACCGGAGCGTGCCCTCCTGCGTCAGACGCCGGTCAGCTCAGTCGCGCACGCCAGTCGTCCGGGAGCCCCATGTCGCTCAGAGACACGACGCCGTCGACGGGAAATTCCTCGAGCAACCTGACGAGCCGGGACGACCAGTCATCTCCGGGCGCGACGGTCGCGAGGAGGTGCCGGATGATCGCCAAGGCGGGGTAGAGGCGCGCTTGGTCGCGGGAGTCGAGCCCAGCGATGTGTGCCAGGTCAGGTATCCCGGCGAGAGCACTGGGTCGCACCTGGTCCGTGAAGTTCCGGTTCCAGAGGCGGGCGTGGTGAGCGCAGGTGTTCCGGGTGAAGTTCAGGATGCGCAACCAGTTCGCCAGCGCCTCCCCGTTCCCGGCGCCGCTCTCGTCGGTGACGGAGTGCTTCCGGGCGATCACGTCGCGAGTCGGCCGACGCGTGTGCTCGTAGAGGATCGACATCATCCCGAAGTCGGTGACCTCGACGGCCACCCAGATGGGCAGATCGCCGTCGTACTTGTCCTTGAAGTGCGCGACGAAGTCCTCCTTCGACCGCGCTTGGAGCTGCGCGAGCTTGCGCAGCCACTCGTCGTGCGCAGACTCCTGCTGCTTCTTCCAAGGGCGAGGCTTGCTGAAACGCCGGTCGAACGCCCGCGGATCCCTGTGGACGTAGGGGTCGCGCGCTCCGAGCGTGTAGGCGAGCTCGACCCGGAGGGCGATCTCGATCCGTTCGATCGCGTCCATGACCAGGAGCTTGAGGCGCCTGTCGAAGTCGTAGAGCGCGACGACCTGGTCCAACCGGGTTCCCGGGACCACCTCGCTGGCTCGAACCGGTCGTCCCCGAGCTGCGCTCTCTGCGGAGTCGATGCGGCGGTAGGGATACCAGTACCCGCTGAGCCGGTAGTACCCGACGTGCTCCACCGCGTGCAGTGCTCGAGCTCGGTCCACCAGAAGGCCACGTTGCTCAAGCAGGTCGACCTGCTGCTCGACCGTCAGATATGGCTTGGAGTAGGTGACCACGCGCCCCCCTGACGCAATGAAAACCAGCCCGTGACCGACGAAGTCGGGCAGAGGGGCTGGCCGTGTTGATGACAACCTACATCAGGGAGCCGACATTCCCTACGGGCCGCTCGTCGAGCACGGGGTTACGGTCGTTCTGCGGGCATATATAGTCCGCAACCCCGTGCTCGTCAGCGGGTGTCAGGCGTTCACGTAGGCCGCGAGGTGCTCGCCCGTGAGCGTGGACTTCGCCGTCACGAGGTCGGCGGGCGTGCCCTCGAAGACGACGCGACCGCCGTCGTGCCCGGCGCCCGGGCCGAGGTCGACGATCCAGTCCGCGTGCGCCATGACCGCCTGGTGGTGCTCGATGACGATGACGGACTTGCCGGAGTCGACGATCCGGTCGAGCAGGCCGAGGAGGTTCTGCACGTCGGCGAGGTGCAGGCCCGTCGTCGGCTCGTCGAGGACGATGACACCGCCCTTGTCGCCGAGGTGCGTGGCGAGCTTGAGGCGCTGGCGCTCGCCGCCGGACAGCGTCGTGAGCGGCTGGCCGAGGCTCACGTACCCGAGGCCGACGTCGTCGAGCCGCTCGAGGATCGCCTTCGCCGCGGGGACCTTGGCCTCGCCGGACGAGAAGAACTCGCGCGCCTTCGCGACCGGGAGGTCGAGCACGTCGGCGATGTTCAGGCCGCCGAGCGTGTAGTCGAGCACCGCGGCCTGGAACCGGCGGCCCCCGCAGTCCTCGCACGGGGTCGAGACGGTCTCCATAAAGCCGAGCTCGGTGTAGATGACGCCCGCGCCCTTGCACTCGGGGCACGCGCCCTCGGAGTTCGCGCTGAACAGGGCCGGCTTGACGCCGTTGGCCTTGGCGAACGCCTTCCGGATGGGCTCCAGCAGCCCCGTGTACGTCGCGGGGTTGCTGCGGCGCGACCCCCGCACCGCGCCCTGGTCGATCGTCACGACGTCCTCGCGCCGCGAGACCGAGCCCTCGACGAGCGAGCTCTTGCCCGACCCGGCCACACCCGTCACGACGACGAGCACGCCCAGGGGGATGTCGACGTCCACGTCCTGGAGGTTGTGCGCGTCCGCGCCGCGGACCTCCAGCGCGCCCGACGGCGTGCGCACCGCGTCCTTGAGCGTCGCCCGGTCGTC
>JAQSXO010000346.1 GCA_029256625.1 Cellulosimicrobium sp.
GCGAGCAGCGGCGAGTCCCACGGCAGGACGAGCACCATGATCGCGACCGAGCCCAGGTAGAACACGAGGATCCGCCACACGATGCTGCGGGTCGCGCGCGCGACGGCGGTGCGCGGCTCGCGCGCCTCCGCCGCGGCGATCGTGACGATCTCGATGCCGCCGAACGCGAAGACGACGACGAGCAGCCCCGCGGCGATCCCGCCCCAGCCCTCGGGGGCGAAGCCGCCCTGGCCCAGGAGGTTCGACGTGCCGACGGGGTCGGTCCCGGGCAGCAGCCCGAGGACCAGCAGGGCGCCGACGACGAGGAAGCCGACGATCGCCGCGACCTTGACGAACGCGAACCAGAACTCGAGCTCGCCGAACTGCCGCACGCCCCACAGGTTGATCACCGCGAACACGACGACCACGACGAGCGCGACCCCCCACTGCGGCACGTCCGGGTACCAGCCGGTGACGATCCGCGCGGCGCCGGTGATCTCCGCGCCGAGGACCATGACGAGCATGAACCAGTAGAGCCAGCCCAGCAGGAACCCGGCCCACGGCCCGAGCGCCTCCTCCGCGTAGACGGAGAACGACCCGCTCGCGGGCCGCGCGCTCGCCATCTCGGCGAGCATCCGCATCACGAGGATGACGACGACGCCCGCGATCGCGTACGACACGAGCACCGCGGGGCCGGCGGTCGCGATCCCGACGCCCGAGCCGAGGAACAGGCCCGCCCCGATCGCGGAGCCGAGCCCCATCATCGTCAGGTGCCGCGTCCGCAGCCCGGTGCCGAGGTGGTCGGCGGACGTCGCGGACCCGGCGTCGTGGTCGGTCGAGGGCGGTCGCTCCGAGGGAGACGGGTGCCCGGTCGGTGCCGAGGGTTCGGGCATGGGGGTGCTCATGGTGCGGTCCTGCGGTCGGGTCCCGGTCGCCGTGCTCGACGCCGACCCACGACGCTACACGGCCCGTCGCCGCCCTCCGCCCGCGGCCCCGTCCGGCCGCCCCGGACGCTCCGCGCACGACGGCGCCCCGCACCCGGCGCGAGGGGCTCGCTCGGGTGCGGGGCGGCGTCGGGCACGGCGCTGTGCCTGCGCCTACGGGGTCGCGGTCCGCGGGAGCGGCGCGACGGCGTGGTGCCGCGGTGCGGCGCTCTCGCCGCCCGTCGTCTCGACGGGCGGGGCGGGCTGCGGCGCGGCGGCGGTGCTGCCGTCGGCCGGTCGCCCGTCGCGGTCCTGGCCGTCGCCCGGGGCGGCCGGGGTCACCGGCTCTGGCTCGGTCGCGTCATCGGCCACGGGGCGTCGGGTCGAGCCGTTGATGACGCCGTCGTCCTCGAGGTCGTCGAGGTCGTCCTCGTCCACGGAGCTCGCGCCGTGCTCGGCGCCCGCGGCGAACACCGACGGGTCGGGCGGGTTGCCGAGCTTGACGTGGTTGAACAGCAGGTTGAGCAGGATGGCCATGACCGCGGCGGAGCTGATGCCCGAGTGGAAGATGATGCCGAACCACGTGGGGAACTGGTCGTAGAAGTCGGGCTTGGCGATGGGGATCATGCCGAACGAGATCGACGCCGCCACGATGATGAGGTTCATCGGCCGGGAGTAGTCGACCTTCGCGAGCGTGCGGATGCCCGACGCGGCGACCGAGCCGAACAGCACGACGCCCGCACCGCCGAGGACCGGCGTCGGGACCGCGGCCACGACGCGGCCCAGGACCGGCAGCAGGCCGAGGACCACGAGGATCGCGCCGCCCGCCGCGACGACGAACCGCGACTTCACGCCCGTGATGGCCACGAGCCCGACGTTCTGGGCGAACGCCGACTGCGTGAACGACCCGAAGAACGGGGAGACCACGGACGACGCCATGTCGGCTCGCAGGCCGTTCGCGATGCGCTTGCGGTCCACCTTGGTGTCGACGATCTCGCCCACGGCGATGATGTCCGCCGTCGTCTCGGTGAGGGTCACGAGGATGACGATGAGCATCGAGATGATCGCGGCGATCTCGAACGTCGGGGCGCCGAAGCCGAGGAAGGACGGGAACGCGGCCACCGGGCCGTCGCCGACGCCGGAGAAGTCCGCCTTGCCGAGCGCGAGGGCGATAAGGGTGCCGACGACGATCGCGATGAGGATGGACAGGCGCGAGATCGTGCCGCTGCCGACCTTCGACAGCAGGATGACGATCGCGAACGTCAGCGCGGCGAGGCCGATGTTGCTCACCGAGCCGTAGTCGGGCGCGCTCGCGTTGCCGCCCATCGCCCAGTTGGCCGCGACGGGCATGAGCGTCAGGCCGATCGTCGTGATGACGACGCCCGTGACGACCGGCGGGAAGAAGCGGATGATCTGCGCGAAGAACGGCGTGATGATCAGGCCGATCGCCGACGCGACGAGCACGGCCCCCAGCACCCCGGGGATCCCTCCCCCGCCGTTGACGATCGCGACCATCGTCGACACGCCCGCGAACGAGACGCCCTGCACCAGCGGGAGCTGCGACCCGAAGAACGGGATGCCCAGCGTCTGCAGGATCGTCGCGAGGCCGCCCATGAAGAGGGACGCCGCGACGAGCGTCCCGATCTCGGCCCCGGTCAGCCCGGCGGCGCCGCCCACGATGAGCGGCGGGGCGATGATGCCGCCGTACATGGTGAGCACGTGCTGGAACCCGTACCCGAACGTCGACCCGATGGGCAGCCGCTCGTCCTCGGGGCGTACCGGACGGCGTTCGGCGCCGTCCGTGGCCCTCGTGGCTCGCGCGTTCATAGCGGACCTCCTCGTCAGCTATCGTTCCGCTTGGCGGAAAACTACTTCCACTATTCGAACGCCAAGTGTGACGTGTGTCAAGTCCCCTCCGGCAACTCGCGCGTGGCCTGCGGCGACGGCCCCGGTACGCCGACGCGGTCAAAGCGCTGGCCCCGCCCGCCCGGCCTCCGTAGCCTCCAGCGGTGACCACCACGCTCCGCCCCTACCGCCCCACGGACCTCGACACCATCGCCGACCTGTCGCTGCGCGCGTGGGAGGACGCCTTCACCTCGTGGCGCGCGATCCTCGGCGAGCGCCTCTACGGGCTCGCCTACCCGGACTGGCGGCGCAGCCAGGAGGCGGAGGTGCGGGGCGCGTGCGAGAAGCACCCCGCGACGACGGTCGTCGCGGAGCGGGCCGGCCGGGTCGTCGGGTTCGCCACCGCGGTGATCGGCGAGCCCCCTGCCGAGGGAGCCCGCGCCGGCGACCTCGAGATCATCGCCGTCGACCCCGACGCGCAGGGCGAGGGCGTCGGGCGGCTCCTCGTGGACGCCGCGCTGCAGCTCCTGCGCGACGCCGGGTGCGCGTACGCCAACGTCTGGACCGGCGGCGACCCGGGCCACGACGCCGCGCGGGCCCTGTACGAGTCGAGCGGCTTCACCGCCCTCCCCGTCGTCCACTACTACCGCGAGCTCTGAGCGCGGCGGGGACGCCCCGGTCGGTGGCCGGGCCGTCCCCGCCGGCGCACGTCAGCCCGCGACGAGGCGGCGGGCCGCGGCCGAGTGCTCGGCGGCCAGGGCGTCGAGGTCGAGGCCCGGGATCGCGCCGTCGACCACGCGCCACTCGCCGCCGACCATGACGCGGTCCGCGCGGTCGGCCCCGCACAGCAGGAGCGCCGCGACCGGGTCGTGCGAGCCGGAGAAGCGCAGCTCGTCGAGGCGCCACAGCGCGAGGTCCGCCTGCTTGCCGACGGCCAGCACGCCGACGTCGTCCCGGCCCAGGACGCGCGCCGACCCGCGGGTGCCCCAGCCGAGCGCGCGGGCCACGGGGATGTCGGCGCCGTACCTGAGGCGCTGGAGGTAGAGCGCCTGGCGCGCCTCGAGGATCATCGTCGAGGCGTCGTTCGACGCCGAGCCGTCGACCCCGAGCCCGACGGGCGCGCCCGCGTCCTCGAGCTCCACGGCCCGCGCGATGCCGGACGCGAGGCGCATGTTCGACGTCGGACAGTGCGCGACGCCGGTGCCCGCCGCCCCGAGGCGGCGCACCTCCTCGTCGTCGAAGTGGATGCCGTGGCCGAGCCACGCGCGGTCCGTGAGCCAGCCGACCGACTCCAGGTAGTCGACCGTGCGCATCCCGAAGCGCTCGCGGCAGAAGTCCTCCTCGTCGATCGTCTCGGCGAGGTGCGTGTGCAGGCGGACGTCGAGGTCCTCCGCGAGCGCCGCGCTCTCGCGCATCGCGTCGGTCGTCACCGAGAACGGCGAGCACGGCGCGAGCGCGATCTGGACCTGCGCCCCGGCGCCCCGC
>JAQSXO010000347.1 GCA_029256625.1 Cellulosimicrobium sp.
CGGCCGCTGAGCGGCCGCACCACGAACGGAGACACGTGACTGCCACCGAACGAGCCGTAGAGCTCGCCGTCATCGCGGCGCGGGCGGCGTCCGACCGCAAGGCCGAGGAGATCATCGCGCTCGACGTGAGCGAGCAGCTCGTCCTCACGGACGTGTTCCTCATCGCGTCCGGGTCGAGCGAGCGCCAGGTCTCGGCGATCGTCGACGCGGTCGAGGAGGCGATGTACAAGGCGGGGTCCAAGCCGATCCGTCGCGAGGGCAAGCAGGAGGCGCGCTGGGTCCTCATCGACTTCGGCGACGTCGTCGTGCACGTGCAGCACGCCGAGGACCGCGTCTACTACGCGCTCGAGCGCCTGTGGAAGGACTGCCCCGTCGTCGAGCTCCCCGAGGACGCGCGCGGCGGCGACGGCACGGCCGACGACGCCGACGACACGACCCACGGCGACGGCGCCATCCGCCTCTCGGGGGAGCCCCTGGCGTGACCGCCGGCACGCTCGTCCTCCTGCGCCACGGACGGACGGCGTACAACGCCGCGATGCGCCTGCAGGGCCAGGTGGACATCCCGCTCGACGGCGTCGGGCAGTGGCAGGCCGAGCACGGCGCGAAGGCGCTCGCCAGCGCGCACCGCGCGACGCGCGTCGTCGCGTCCGACCTCGTGCGTGCCGCCGACACCGCGCGCGCGTACGCGGGCGCGATCGGCGCGGACGTCCTGCTCGACCCGCGGCTGCGCGAGCGCGGCTTCGGGGAGTGGGAGGGGCTCACGGGCACGGAGATCGCGGACCGCTGGCCCGAGGAGTACGCGGCCTGGCGCCGGGGCGAGGAGCCCACGCGCGCGGGCGCCGAGACCAAGGCCGCCGTCGCGGCGCGCCTCGTGGAGGCCGTCACCGAGCACGTCGAGTCCCTCGAGAAGGACGACACGCTCGTCGTCGTGTCCCACGGCGCGGCGATCACGCTCGCCGTCACCGCGCTGCTCGGGCTGGACCCGGAGGGCTGGCGCGGGATCTCCGGGCTGCACAACGTCCACTGGTCCCACCTGCACCGCTCCGCGCCCGCCGCGACGCCCGCGTGGCGCCTCGTGGCGCACAACGTCGGGGCCGGGTTCCCGCTCGACGAGTGGAACGCGGGACCGGATTGGAATCTGGAGCCGGTTTCTGCGTAGACTAGCGACGCTCCGCAGGACGGGAAGCCGGCCAGGGGAGTGTTCATCCAGTGTTTGACCAGGATCTTCGCAGATCCACGGGGCTGTGGCGCAGCTGGTAGCGCACCTGCATGGCATGCAGGGGGTCAGGGGTTCGAGTCCCCTCAGCTCCACCGGATCGAAGCGGGGCGTCGTTCATCGGCGCCCCGTTTTCGTCGTTTCTGCGCTGGGTCGGTCGTGGTTTCGCTCTCCTGCTCGGCGCGCACCTCGGCGCGCCTCGGCGGACGTGAGGCCTGGCCGGTAGGGTCGGCCCCGCCCGTCCTGCCGTCCGGCGGCCGGGTGGCCCCGACGGGAAGCGGAGGCTCGCATGCCGGGTTCGACAGACGTCCTCGCCGTGCTGGCGGACGCGGTCGGCGCAGCACGCGCCGAGCAGGTGCTGACCGGGTTCGACCGGTACTCGAACCAGCCGAACGCCATCAAGGGCGCCTCGCGGCTGCCGAGCGACCCCGCGCTGGAGCGTGCGGCGTTGCGGGTGTTCGAGGACCCGGGCCTCGGGGCGGTCGCCGGTCTCGACGTGTCGAGCCTCGCGGAGGCGCTCGACGCACGGACGCTCTGGGCGCTCCTCGCACTGGCAGCCCGGGCGGACGCGACCGTCCTCGACCGGCTCCCGACCGACACGGCGGAGCGGGGCGCTCCGAAGATCGCGACGATCCGCCGAGCGGCTGCGAAGCACGCGGCGGCGCTGGCGTCCGCACCGGCCTCGCCAGCTGCTCCTGCGTCACCTGAGGCTCCCGAATCGCCGCCCGCGCCCGGCGGGGACGACGGCCCGGCGCTCCCCGAGAAGGTGGCGCAGGTGGCGTCATGGCTCGCCGCGCACCCGGGCGTTGACCCGCGGTGGTTCGCCGCGCGCCCGGGGCAGCGGGCGGCCGAGCGGCGGGCGGCCCTCAGGGCGCTGGGGACTATCGGCACCCCGACGGCTCTCGACGTGCTCGCCGGGTACGCGCGCGACAGCTACCCCGATGTCGAGCTCGCGGAGCTGCACCGCGCGTGGGGGAGGTTCGACCGGCGAGCCTTCGCCTCGACGATGTTCCGACCCGGGGGTGCCATGCTCCAGCTCGGCGCGTGCTCGACCCTCGAGGGCGTCGGCGCGGTGCAGGGACTCACGGGCCTCGGCGCGATCCTCAGCGAGCGCGCCGACCTCTCCCCGCTGGCGGAGTGCACCGACCTCCGGCGGCTCCACGTGAACGTCGACGGCGGAGGGCTCACGGGTGTCGAGGCGCTGTCACAGCTGCCCGCGCTCACCGAGCTGCACCTGGTCGGCACGACCCGGGGTGCCGACCTCACCGCGCTGCGGGACACCGCCGTCGAGCGACTGTCGCTGAGCCTCGACGGTGCTGACGGCGCGTTCCTCACGCGGCTGCCGCACCTGAGGTCGCTCAAGCTCTCGGGCGGGTCGGCCCCTGAGGACGCCGGGTACGACGACGAGGACGGTCCTGTTCCGCTGCCCGCGCACCCCGGGCTCGTCGACGTGGTGCTGCGACTGGTCGCCGACGGCGTCCAGGTGGTCGTGCTCCGCCACGAGCGCTCCTGGGTGCCGCGGCTGACGGCCGCGGTCTCGTCCGACGTCTTCGTCGTCGAGCGCAGCGGCTACGTGGGCCTCACCCGTGACGGGTCGGATGTCGACGGTTTCGGCAGGAGGCTGTTCTCCAACGTCGTGCCGTGACGTGCGGTCCTACGACGTGCTGACGTGCACGTGGTCGAAGTGGTTGGCGGTCGCGCCGCCGCGGTCCTCCATGCCGGACCACGCGCTCGCGGGGTCGCCGGCCATCCAGATCTGCTGCTGGTAGATGAGGTACGTGATCCCCAGCGCTCCGGCGTTGGCCTGGAGGTAGCGGGCGATCTCCCAGCCCGTCTCGCCCGTGATCATGATGTCCAGGGCGCGGCCGGTGCCGTGGTCGCCGCTGTCACCCGGGCGGATCCCGCCGTAGGACGTCACCTGCGGGAAGATCGCGCACACCGCGCGGTACACCGCACGAGCGTTGGACTGCAGCGACGACTCGATGCCGGAGCTCACCCCGCACGCGGCGTCGGAGATCCCGCTGCTGCTCGACCCGCCGGCGCCCGCGGCGGTGGCCTGCGGGGCCTCGGGCTGCGAGCCGACGAGGAAGCTCGACTTGATCCAGGCCGCCGCGCCGTCCCAGACGACCTGGCTCCACTCGCCCTCGACGGCGCCCGTGACGTCGACGGCCGTGGCGAACGCGGCGGTCGCGACGCGACCGGCGTCGGCCGAAGGCCCGCTGCGGACGTTGACGGCGTCGGTGGTCCAGAGCTGGCCGGTGGCGACGGGGACGACCGGGGCCGGCGGGGCGACCTCGGCGGCGGGGACCACGGCGATCGTGGCCGCGGTCTCGACGAGCGGGGACTCCTGGGTCGCCGCAGGGGGAGCGGCGCGCTCGGCAGAGCGGCTGGCGGCGTCCGCGCCGCGCTCGAGACTCGGCTCCGCGACCGGCTCGACGCTCAGCGGCGCGAGGTCGGGGTTCCCCTCGGCGGGCTGGGGGCCGGCGCCGACCACGCCTGCACCGAGCAGCCCGACGAGCGCGAGCGCCGGGAGCTTGAGTGCGCGCGCGGGGAGCGTCGGGAAGGACGGCAGGGCAGGGAGCCGGAGGGAGCGCGCGGGCGCTGCGGGTGCGGCGCTGTGGCGGCCTCGGGACATGGTGCGCTCCGGTTCGTTCGTGGTCAGGACCGCGCCCATGTAACCAAACCGTGATCTACAAAGTCCAGCCCGGATCTCGCACAGCAGGTCAGAGACTCATGAGCGCGAGCGCTGAGTCGCATGCCCGGCAGTCGTTGGACGCCTGGACGGCCGGTTCCTAGGCTGGAGGACATGACCGTTCCCTCTGTTCCGACCGTGACGCTCAACTCCGGTCACACCATCCCCCAGCTCGGCTTCGGCGTCTTCCTCGTCCCACCGGACGAGGCGGAGAAGGCCGTGAGCGAGGCCCTCGAGGTCGGCTACCGCCACATCGACACGGCCGCGATCTACCGCAACGAGGAGGGCGTCGGCGCCGCGATCGCGAAGAGCGGCGT
>JAQSXO010000348.1 GCA_029256625.1 Cellulosimicrobium sp.
GGCGGCCGTCGCGTCGGCGCACGACTTCCTCGGCACCGGACGCCGGTTCGAGACACGGGGCGAGGCCGGCGGGGTGGGCGTCGTCGACGACTACGCGCACCACCCGACGGAGGTCGCGGCCCTGCTCGCCGCCGCTCGGCCGGTCGCCGCGGGCGGCCGGGTGCTCGTGCTCTTCCAGCCGCACCTGTACTCGCGCACCGCGACGTTCGCGCGCGAGTTCGCCGAGGCGCTGGCCGCCGCGGACGAGGTGGTGGTGACGGGGGTCTACGCGGCGCGCGAGGACCCGGACCCGACCGTCGGGGCGCACACGATCACCGACCTGGTGGACGCCCCCGACGTGGTCGTGACGGCCGTGGAGGACAGGGTCGAGGCCGCGCACCGTGTCGCGGACGCCGCACGCCCGGGAGACCTCGTCCTCACGGTGGGTGCGGGCGACGTCACGGAGCTGGGCGCGGTGGTCCTCTCGCGGATCGCCGGGCGGACCGGCGACGCGGCACCCGGAGGGGGCGGGGCCTGATGCGTCCGCCGCCCCGGCCCCGTCCCGCCGCACCCCGACCGGACCGGTCGGGGGCGGGCGAGCGCGCCGGACGCCCGGCGGCGCCCGGCGGGACGCGACCGGGCCCGACCACCGGCGCACGCCGGGCCCCGGCCGAGGAGACACCGACCCGGCCCGTCCGACGCGTCACCGCCCCCGGGAGCGACCTCGTGCCCGCGTCGGCGGGACGGCCGCGAGCCGGCGGCCCGGCGCCGAGCCGCGGCGGCCGTGGCGGCACCGGGGCGACGCCGACGGTTCCGCGCGGGACGGCCACCGTTCCGCGCGGGACGCCGACGGCGCCGCTCGGCGTGGTGTCGCACGGGATGGCCCAGCGCCTGGCAGAGCGCGACGCCATGCGCCGGCACCGGGTGCGCACGCGGATCCTGGCGTGGACGTCGGGCGTCCTCGTCGTGGCGGCGCTCGTGTGGGTCGCGTTCTTCTCCTCCGTGCTCGGGCTCGACGCCGAGGACGTGACGATCTCGGGGGAGGGGACCGTGATCGACCCCGCCCAGGTCGAGGCCGTGGTCGCCGAGTCGGTCGGGGTGCCGCTGCCGCGGCTCGACACGGTCGCGCTGCGCGAGCGGGTCCTGGCTCTCAACGGCGTCCGTGACGTCGAGATCCGCCGCGCCTGGCCCACGGGGCTGAGCGTGCTGCTCGAGTCGCGCGAGCCCGTGGTCGCGGTCCCCGTGGACGGAGGGTTCGCGCTCCTCGACGCCGACGGCGTCCGGGTCCGGACCGACCCTGCGGTCCCCGAGGGTCTGCCGGAGATCGACGCCCCGCTCGACGACCGGGGCGCGAAGGCGCTCGACGCCGCCCTCGTGCTCCTCAACGCGCTGCCGGCGGACCTGCACGCCCAGGTCGCCGAGGTCTCGGCACCGACGCGCGACGCCGTCCGGATGACCTTGCGGGACGGTGTCGTGGTCGAGTGGGGGAGCTCGGAGGACGCCGCGCTCAAGGTGCGCGTCCTGCAGACGCTCCGGGCGGTCCCGGAGAACGCGGGCGTGACGCTCTACGACGTGTCGGCGCCGACGATGCCGGTGACGCGATGAGCCGCACGGAGGCGCCGCGGAGGGCGATACCCGACACGCGCGAGGCGGTCGTTGATGATGGGCACGTCGACACCTACGGTCGACCCATGAACGACCTGACATAACTATAACCCTCTAGTTGAGGGTGAAGGTTCAGGGCTGACCGATCGAGAGGCATTGACGTGGCAACTCCGCAGAACTACCTAGCAGTGATCAAGGTGGTCGGCATCGGCGGTGGGGGCGTGAACGCCGTCAACCGGATGATCGAGGTCGGCCTGAAGGGCGTCGAGTTCATCGCCATCAACACGGACGCGCAGGCGCTCCTCATGTCCGACGCCGACGTCAAGCTCGACGTCGGTCGCGAGCTGACCCGCGGCCTCGGCGCCGGCGCGGACCCCGAGGTGGGCAAGAAGGCCGCCGAGGACCACGCCGAGGAGATCGAGGACGTGCTGCGCGGCGCGGACATGGTCTTCGTCACCGCGGGCGAGGGCGGTGGGACCGGGACGGGCGGCGCGCCCGTCGTCGCGCGCATCGCGCGCTCGCTCGGCGCGCTCACCGTCGGTGTCGTGACCCGGCCCTTCACGTTCGAGGGCCGCCGCCGCTCCGTCCAGGCGGACCAGGGCATCGAGAACCTGCGCAACGAGGTCGACACCCTCATCGTCATCCCCAACGACCGCCTCCTGTCGATGTCCGACCGCAACGTCAGCGCGCTCCAGGCGTTCCACCAGGCCGACCAGGTGCTGCTCTCCGGCGTGCAGGGCATCACCGACCTCATCACGACGCCGGGTCTCATCAACCTCGACTTCGCCGACGTCAAGTCCGTCATGCAGGGGGCGGGCAGCGCCCTCATGGGCATCGGCAACGCGCGCGGCGACGACCGCGCGGTCCAGGCCGCGGAGATGGCGATCTCGTCGCCGCTGCTGGAGGCCAGCATCGACGGCGCCCACGGCGTGCTCCTGTCGATCCAGGGCGGCTCCGACCTCGGCCTCTTCGAGATCAACGAGGCGGCGCGCCTCGTCCACGAGGCGGCGCACACCGAGGCGAACATCATCTTCGGCGCGGTGATCGACGACGCCCTGGGCGACGAGGTCCGCGTCACCGTCATCGCCGCCGGCTTCGACGGCGGGGCGCCGCAGGTACGGGGCGACGCCCGTGCGCTCGGCCAGGTCGCGGGCGCGCAGCGCCCGGCGACGAGCGCGATCCCGGTCGTCGCGGCCGCGCGCCCGGTCCCGCCGGCTCCCGCCCCGACGACCGGCGCGCACACGCTGCCCCGCCCGGTGGTGCCGATCCAGCCGGAGGCCGACGACGTCCCCGTCTCGCTCGACGGCGGCCCGGGACCGGTCCCGGTCCAGCCGACGCCCGTGCCGACGTTCACGGTGGTGGGCTCGGGCGAGCCGGCGAACCAGAACGCCGACGCGGTCCCGGGCGGCCAGAACGCCGGGGTCGAGGTGCCGCCGCGGATCTTCGACGAGGAGCCGGCGCGTCGCAAGGTCGAGGAGCTCGACGTCCCCGACTTCCTCAAGTGACCGAGGCCTGACCGGGGACGGGTGGCGATGAGCACTGCATCCGCTCGGGACGGGAGGGGTGGCGTCGTCGACGCCGCCCCTCCCGTGCTGCTCGAGGTCGACCTGGGCCGCGGCGTGCGTGCGGGGTTCACCACGCGGTCCGGCGGCGTGTCCCCGGAGCCGTGGGACTCCCTCAACCTCGGGCTCAACGTCGCGGACGAGGCGGCGCGCGTCCGGAGCAACCGCGCACGCGCCGCGGCGCGGCTCGGGGCCCCGGTCGCGTTCGCCAGCCAGGTGCACGGCACCCGCGTCGTGCGCCTCGACGCCCCGCCCCGGGGCGCCGACGGTGCGCTCGTCGACTCGGTCGGGGAGGCTGACGCGGTTGTCGCGACCGCGCCGGGCGTCGGGCTCGGGGTGCTCGTGGCCGACTGCGTGCCCGTCCTGCTCGCCGACGCCGACGCCGGTGTCGTCGGTGTCGCGCACGCGGGCCGCCGCGGGCTGGCGCACGGGGTCGTGCCGGCCGTGCTCGAGGCGATGCGCGCGGCAGGCGCGCGGGTCGGGAACGTCCGGGCCGCCGTCGGGCCGAGCGCGTGCGGACGGTGCTACGAGGTCCCCGCGACGATGCGCGACGACGTCGCGCTCGCGCGGCCGGCCACGCGGTCCACGACGTCGTGGGGCACCCCCGCGCTCGACCTGCCGGCGGGCGTGCTGGCCGACCTCGTCGCCGCGGGCGTCGGCGACGTCGTGCACGTCGACGCGTGCACGATCGAGGACGAGCGGTTCTTCTCGCACCGCCGGGCCGCGCGCGGCGGGACGACGACGGGGCGGTTCGCCGGGCTGGTGGCGCTCGCCGACGCGTGACGGCCCGGGTCTCGACCTCCGGGTGAGGTTGACGGCGCCGGGCGTGTCGCGCGGTGATCGTCCGACCCCCTCGGTTAGCGTGAACGCACCGGTCCGACGGCCGGTGGACCGACGGATCGATCGAGGACGGAGCAAGGCCCATGGCGGGAGCGCTGCGCAAGACCATGCTGTATCTGGGCCTCGCTGATGATCGCGGCGAGGACGAGCAGGACGAGTACGTCGACGAGCTCGACGAGACGGGGGCGGACGTGTCGCACGACTACCAGGCCCAGGTGACGCCGCTGCACCGCGGCGCTCGGACCGCGCGAGGTGCCGCAGACGAGCATGACGGCCGCCGAGCTGCGCAGGATCACCACGGTGCACCCGCGGTCGTACAACGACGCGCGCGTGATCGGGGAGGCGTTCCGCGGCGGGACCCCGGTGATCATGAACCTGTCGGACATGGACGACGCGGACGCCAAGCGCCTGGTCGACTTCTCCGCGGGTCTGATCTTCGGCCTCCACGGGGCCATCGAGCGCGTCACCAACAAGGTGTTCCTGCTCTCGCCCGAGCACGTGGAGATCACCGGCGAGGAGCAGGCCGCGGCGCCGGCCCCCGGGCGCGCCGGCTTCTACAACCAGAGCTGATCCCCGCGCGGCGCCGTGCGCCCGCCGAGCACGCGCCTCGCGCACCGCAGGAGAGGGACGGACGTGTCGACCACGTCCGTCCCTCTCCTGCTGTCCGCCGCGGGTGCGCGTGTCCCGTGCGCGGAGGCGAGGCGCGCGTCTGGCACAGTTGACCCGTGATCTGGGACCTCATCACAGGGATCGTCGGATTCCTGCTCTGGCTCTACCTGCTGCTGCTCATCGGTCGGCTCGTGTT
>JAQSXO010000349.1 GCA_029256625.1 Cellulosimicrobium sp.
CTCGTTGTTGTGGTAACCACGGAAGATGTGGTCGCCCTTGAGCAGGATCTCGCCGTCCTCGGCGATGCGCGCCGCGCAGCCCGGGAGCTGCTCGCCGACCGTCCCGATCTTCGTGGTCGCGGGCCGGTTGACGCTCGTCGGCGCCGTCGACTCGGTGAGCCCGTAGCCCTCGAGGATGCGCACGCCGATGCCGCGGTAGAAGTGCCCCAGCCGCTCGCCGAGCGGCGCGCCGCCGGACACCGCGTACTTGGCGCGGCCGCCGAGCGCGTGGCGGAGCTTCTTGAACACGAGCGCGTCGGCGACCTTGTGCTGGAGGCGCAGCCCGATGCCGGGGCCGGACGGCTCGTCGAGCGCGCGCGAGTACGCGATCGCCGTCGCGGCGGCCCAGTGGAAGATCTTCAGCTTGCCGCCCGCCGCGGCCTTCTGCTCGGACGAGTTGTAGACCTTCTCGAACACACGAGGCACCGAGAGGATGTACGTGGGCTTGAAGGTGCCGAGGTCGTCGAGCAGCGTCTTCGTGTCGGGCGTGTGCCCCAGCACCGTGCCACCGGCGACGACGAGGACGCCGATGAACCGCGCGAAGACGTGCGCGAGCGGCATGAAGAGCAGCGTGCGACCGCCCGGCTCGCCGAACACCTCCGGCACCGCCTTCACGGCGTTGACCGTGAGCGAGTAGAAGTTCTGGTGCGTGAGCTCCGCGCCCTTGGGGCGCCCGGTCGTGCCCGACGTGTAGATGATCGTGGCGACGTCGGCGAGGTTCGCCAGGCCGCGCCGACGCACGATCTCGGCATCCTCCACCGCGGCACCGTCGGCCGTGAGGGTCGCGATCGCGCCGGAGTCGATGGCGAGGACGTCGCCGAGCGCGGGCACCTGGTCGCGCACCTCGCCGACGGTCGTCGCGTGCGCCTCGGTCTCGACGACGAGGAGCCGGACGTCGGCGTCCGAGAGGATCCACTGCACCTGCTCGGCGCTCGACGTCTCGTAGAGCGGCACCGGCACGGCGCCGGCCGCCCACGTGGCCCAGTCCAGGAGCGTCCACTCGTAGCGCGTGCGCGACATGATGCCCACGTGGTCGCCCGGCTGGATGCCGCGCGCGACGAGCCCCTTCGCCACGGCGACGACCTCGGCGTCGAACGCACGCGCGCTGAGCGCCTGCCACGTGCCGTCGCTGCCCGCGCGGCGCTCGACCATCGGCGCGGCCGGGTCGGCCGCGACGCGGCTCGCGAGCAGGTCGTTGAGGTTCTTCGAGGGATCGACTTCGACGATCCGTGGGGCGCTGATCTCGTCCATTCTGGCTCCAGTGGCAGTAGTCGACGGTGGGAGAACCCTACCCAGTGGGGGCGTGTGCCCGGGACCTGTCGATGTCGGTAGGCTTCAGGTGCTGTGCGCTGCTTGCGCAACGTTTCGCGCGGGTGCGGAGTTCCGGCGGGACGACCCGGGCGCGGGGTCGCGAGCCGTCGTCGTGCGTGGCCCGTGCGCGGGCAGCACCCGCAGCGTGAGGCTTCCAGCCAGCGGTTAGTCAGCGGTTACCGAGCGAGTGAGGACGGGACATGCACGCCATCGGTGTGGACATCGGCGGGACGAAGATCGCGGCCGGGGTCGTCGACGAGAAGGGCGAGATCCTCGTCCAGACGCGCCGCGACACCGAGCCCGACGACGTCGCGAGCATCGACCGTGCCATCGCCGACGTGTATGCCGAGCTGACCGCCGAGCACGAGGTGGGCGCGATGGGCCTGGCCGCGGCCGGCTTCGTCAGCCCTGACCGCACCTCGGTGCTCTTCGCCCCGAACATCGCGTGGCGCGAGTACCCGCTCGCCCGCAACGTGCGCGAGCTCATCGGGGACACCGAGGTGTCGATCGTCGTCGAGAACGACGCGAACGCCGCGGGCTGGGCCGAGTTCCAGTTCGGCGTCGGGCGCGACGCGACCGACATGCTCATGCTCACGGTCGGGACCGGTCTCGGGGGCGCGATCGTCGTCGACCGCGAGCTCGTGCGCGGCAAGTGGGGCGTCGCCGCCGAGGTGGGACACATGCGCGTCGTCCCGGGCGGGCACTACTGCGGTTGCGGCCACGAGGGCTGCTGGGAGCAGTACGCGTCCGGGCGCGCCCTCGTGCGCGACGGGCAGAACGCCCTCATCGCCCAGCCCGACCGCGCGACGCGCCTCCTGGAGATCTGCGGCGGCGACCCGGACAAGCTCAACGGCCCACAGATCACGCAGGCCGCGCAGGAGGGCGACGACCTCGCGGTCGAGCTGCTCGCGAACCTCGGCCGCTGGATCGGCGAGGGCGCGGCCTCCGTGACGGCGCTGCTCGACCCGGAGCTCATCGTCATCGGTGGCGGCGTCGGTGCGGCCGGCGACCTGCTGCTCCAGCCGGTGCGCCGCGCGTTCGCGGACCAGCTCTCCGCACGCGGGCACCGGCCCGAGGCGCGGATCGAGCTCGCCGAGCACGGCAACGAGGCGGGCATCGTCGGCGCGGCGGACCT
Organism: Cellulosimicrobium sp.; assembly: GCA_029256625.1. Classification (GTDB taxonomy): domain Bacteria; phylum Actinomycetota; class Actinomycetes; order Actinomycetales; family Cellulomonadaceae; genus Cellulosimicrobium. The sequence goes on from JAQSXO010000349.1 coordinate 2,486, forward strand.
CGCGCGCCGCTGACGAACCGCGGGCGGGCAGGGACCGGCGAGCGACCGGACCGGACGGGGCCCGGGCGTCAGACGACGGCGCCCGGGCCCTCGTCGTCGTCGTCGCGGCGGTGCGGCATGCGCCAGAGCAGGATCGCGAGCCCGGCGAGGAACGCCCCGCCGCCCACCTGCGCCACGATCACCGGGTACGGGCGCACCACGACCAGCACGACGAGCAGCAGGATCGGCACGCCGACGACGAGGGCCCACGCCATGGTGAGCAGGGGGTCGCGGCCGAGCACGAGCGGCGGGTCCGGCGGGACGAAGTGGCTCTCGGCCTCCTCGAGGTCCTCGACCTCCGGCGTCGTGGGCCAGTCGCGCGGCCCGCTCGCGCGCACCCACGGCGCGACCGGCACGGAACCGAGCACCTCGCGGCCGTCGCGGGGGGCGGGCGGGGCGTCGTCGCCGTCGGGCGCGCCGGTGCGACCGGCCTCGCCGCCGGAGCCGCGGTCGAGTCCGTCGCCGGGTCCTCGGTCGAGGTCGGCCAGCCCGGCCACGATGCCGGCCCACTGTGCGTCGACGTCGAGCGCGGGCTGGCGCGGCCCGTCGTCCTGCCGGGCGCCCTCGTCGTCGGGCTCGGCGGGGTGCTCGGGACCCCGCGACGCGTCGTCGGGCGTGGGCTCGGGGGCGTCGTCGGGCTGCGGGGAGTCCGGCTGGGCGTTCGGTGCGGCCATAGGAATCACTCTAGAGTCGGATGCGTGTCCCGCGCCGGGACCCCGCGAGGAGGAACGTTGTTCTACTGGTTCATGAAGCAGGTGATGGTCGGCCCGATCCTGCGGGTCCTGTACCGTCCCTGGACGCGGGGCGTCGAGCACGTGCCGGACGAGGGCGGTGCGATCCTCGCGAGCAACCACCTCGCCGTGATCGACTCGTTCATCCTGCCGCTCGTCCTCGACCGCAAGGTCCAGTTCCTCGGCAAGTCCGACTACTTCACGGGCACCGGGGTCAAGGGGCGCCTGACGGCCGGGTTCATGCGCGGCGTGGGCACGATCCCCGTCGACCGGGCCGGTGGCAAGGCGAGCGAGGCGGCGCTCGAGACGGGTCTGCGCGTGCTGCGCGAGGGGGACCTGTTCGGCATCTACCCCGAGGGCACGCGCAGCCCGGACGGACGGCTGTACCGCGGCAAGACGGGCGTCGCGCGCCTCGCGCTCGAGTCGGGCGCGCCCGTGGTCCCGGTCGCGATGGTGGGCACGAACATCGCCCAGCCGATCGGCAAGGTCATCCCCAAGCCCATGCGCATCGGGGTCGTCGTCGGCGAGCCGCTCGACTTCTCGCGGTACCGCGGCATGGAGAACGACCGCTTCATCCTGCGCGCCGTCGCGGACGAGATCCAGTACGCGATCATGCGGTTGTCCGGCCAGGAGTACGTCGACATCTACGCCGCGACGGCCAAGGCGCGGCTCGCCGCGGGGCACACCGAGTCCGAGGAGGCGGGCGGGGCGCCCGGCGGTCGTCCGGCTCCCGAGGTCCAGGTCCCGGAACCGCCGCCGGAGCCCGGCGCGGCGTCAGTAGACTGAGCGACGGCCGGCCGCGCAGTGCTCCCGGTGCCCTCCGTGGGGCACGTGCCCGTCGCCGTCGCCGCCACCCCCGCCGGACCGCGTCCGTCCGGCCAGGATCCGTCCTACGAGAGGTTCTGAGTTCACATGTCGGTTCGTCGCGTCGCCCTCCTCACCGCGGGCGGTTT
>JAQSXO010000011.1 GCA_029256625.1 Cellulosimicrobium sp.
GCTCCTGGCCGCGGCGCTCGCCGCGGCACCGGCGGTAGCGACCGCCTACGAGGCCGACGAGTTCGAGGTCGGTGTCTCGACCACCACCCCGACGGTGGGTGACTCCTTCACGGTCACGGTGAGCGGTCCGGCCGGCAACCCGAGCATCACGCTCACGATCTCCTCCCCGGACGTCCCTGACGGTGCCATCTCCATCGCCGGGACCAAGGCGCTGACCAAGGCCACGACGGACGGCTTCGCGTCGTTCACCGTGACGCTCTCCGAGCCGGGCACGTACACCCTGGTCGCCACCGATGCGGACGGGACGGTGCTCTCGAGCCAGCAGATCGTGGCGGTCGCCGACGGGACCGGAGACGGCGGGACCACCGGCGGCGCCGGTGACAGCGACGCCCAGGGTCAGGGTCAGGGGCTCGCGGAGACCGGTGGGGACCAGGTCCTCCTCGTGGGAGGAGCCGCGCTCCTCGTCGCCGGGGGCACGGCCGTGGTCCTCGTCGCGCGCAACCGGCGCAAGGTGAAGACCGGGCCGTGAGACCGCGTGGGCCCGCGACCTCTCGCGGACCCACGTCGTCCACCGGCGGTCTCGACCGCCCGTGGCTGCGGGACACCGGCGTCCACGTCCGCAGCCGTCGACCCATCGGCACACCGACCGCGTACCGGCGCACCCGTCCCTCGAGGCGACGTGTGCTGGCCGGGGCGTGCCGTCCGCACGGACGCCGCAGGGGGCACACATGACGTTGGAGAAGGAGAGCGAGATCGGTCGGGTCGACCTCGACGACTCGACGACCCGGCATGGCCGACGGACGTCGTCGTTCGACACCGGGCAGCTCGTCCGGATCGCGCTCGGCGCCTACCGTCGGCCGAGCTGGAAGACGCGGCTCGTCCGCCGGACGGGGTTCGTCGACGCGGTCGCGGTCGCGGTCGCGGTGGGCACCGCCTTCCTCGTGAGGTTCGACGGGATCGGCGGGACCGCGCCCGACCTCGACTACCTCGTCATCTCGATCGGTCTGCTCGTGGCGTGGCTGGGCGCGCTGCGGATCGCGTTCTCCCGGGAGGGACGACTCATCGGGACGGGCGCACCGGAGTACGCGCGCGTCGTCAACGCGACGATCGCGCTCTTCGGTGCGGTCGCGATCATCGCCTATCTCGTCCGGTACGACCTCGCGCGGGGGTACGTGGCCATCGCGCTGCCCGTCGGTCTCGTGCTGCTGCTCCTCGGCCGCTACGCGACGCGCCGCCGGCTCGTGGCGCTGCGTGCCCGAGGTCGCTGCCGGTCGCGGACCGTCGTCGTCGGCGGCCGCGAGGGTGCGGCGCACCTCGTCGAGGAGCTGAGCCGCGCGAGCCACACCGGCTACGAGGTGGTCGGCGCGTGCGTGCCGGGCGGTCCGGTCCAGCCCGGCGAGCGTGTCGCCGGGGTCCCGGTCGTCGGAGACGTCGTCGACGCGGCGAGGCTCGTCGAGCCGCTGCACGCCGACACCGTCATGGTCACGGGCTCGGACCTCGTGACGCCCCGGACCGTCAAGCGTCTCGCGTGGGACCTGGAGCCGTGGGGCGCGGACCTGGTGCTCGCGCCGGCCCTCACCGACGTCGCGGGCCCACGGATCAGGACGAGGCCCGTCGCCGGACTGCCGCTCCTGCACGTGGAGGCCCCCGGGTACTCGGGGCCGCAGCACGTGCTCAAGCGGACCTTCGACGTCGTGGGGGCGATCCTCCTGATCCTCCTCCTCGCGGTCCCGCTCCTGGTCACCGCCGCAGCCGTCAGGGTGACGAGCCGTGGCCCGGTGCTCTTCCGGCAGGAACGTGTGGGCCTGCGCGGTGAACCGTTCACCGTGCTCAAGTTCCGTTCGATGGTCGTCGACGCCGAGTCCCGGCTAGAGGAGGTCCTCGGGGTCGGGAAGGTCGGGGTCTACTACAAGCCCAGGGCCGATCCGCGCACCACGAAGGTGGGGGCCTTCATCCGCCGGTACTCGATCGACGAGCTCCCCCAGCTGTTCAACGTGGTCGCCGGGTCCATGAGCCTGGTCGGACCGCGACCGCAGGTGCCGCTCGAGGTCGACCAGTACGACGCCGAGATCGGGCGACGTCTGCTGGTCAAGCCCGGGCTGACCGGGCTGTGGCAGGTGTCGGGACGCAACAACCTCACGCTCGAGGAGAGCGTGCGCCTCGACCTGTACTACGTCGAGAACTGGACCATGGCGGGCGACCTGCTCATCCTGCTCCGTACCCTCCGGGCGGTGGTGGGGCGTGACGGTGCCTACTAGACCTGCCGCGACGCCCCGCGTCGCCATCACGCAGCCCTACGTCCCGGCGTACCGCGTCGGGCTCTTCGGCCGCGTGGTCGAGCAGCTCGCGGACCTGGGTGTCGAGGCGCACGTCTTCTTCGGCGGCGACGCGGACCAGATGCGGCGTCGGCGCGCGCGCGGCGACATGGTCGAGGTCCCCTGGGCGAGCGAGGTCGCGACACGGGTCGTGCGTCTGGGTCGGGGCGGTCGGCACGTCGTCCACCGCCTGCTCCCCGTCGCGTGGCGGGGCGGCGTGCTCCTCACGGAGATGCAGGCGGGCAACCTCGACGCCGTCCTCGCGGCGGCGCGCCGGCGCCCGTTCGTCACCTGGGGGCACGGCGCGTCGTACACGGCCGCCGAGGTCTCGGCGGCGGCCCGTCTGGAGTCGTGGGTGAACCGGCGTGCGGCGCACGTCCTGACCTACACCGAGTCCGGGCGTCGGTCGGTGCTGGCCGCCTCGGGTCTCCCGGCGGACCGCGTGACGTCGTTCGACAACGCGACCGACACGACCGAGCTGCGGCGCGAGCGCGCCTCGCTCGACGCGGCGGGACTGCGTCGGTACCGCGCGTCGATCGGGGTCCCGGCGGACGCGGTGCCGGTGCTCGTGCTCGGCGCGCTCAACGAGCACAAGCTGCCCGGCCTCGTCCGGGACGCCGCGCTCGAGGTGTTCCGACGCGACCCGAGGGCATGGCTCCTCGTCGCCGGGGACGGGCCGGCGGCCCCAGTGTTCCGAGACCTCGCGGACCGAACCGGCCGTGTGGTCCTCCTGGGACAGGTGGGCACGGTCGACGTCGCGCGTGCGGGAGCGGTGTCCCGGCTCCTGCTCAACCCGGGGCGCGTGGGCCTCGTCGCGGTCGACGCGCTCGCGCTCGGGCTGCCGGTCCTGACCACCGACGCCGCCCGCCACGCCCCGGAGATCGAGTACCTGCGGGAGGGCGCCGACCTGCGCACCGTCCCGGCGACGGCGGAGCTGCTCGCCGAGGCTTGGCTCGACCTGGCCGCGACGCGACCCGAAGCCCGGTCCGCGTCACGGACGCTGCCGACGGTCGAGGCCGCGGCCGAGCAGATCGTCCGGACGCTGCACGGCGTCGTGAAGGACGCCGCATGAGGGTGGCCCACTACTACGCGCGCTTCCTGTCGCACCCGTCGGGCGTGACGGACTCGATCGAGAACTGGGTGCGGCAGGCGCGACGCGCCGGTCACGACGCGGTCGTGCTCTGCGCCCCCGTCCCGGCCCCGCGGGAGCTGGCGGCGGACGTCAGGGGCGCGGTGCGCACGACCCCGCACGTCGGACGGAGCCGCACGACCTGGGTCCCGCGAGGGCTCGGGCGCCACGTCGCGCCGGGCGACGTCCTCTACCTGCACGAGGGCTGGGTCGCGAGCAACGTCGTCGCCGCCCGCCAGGGCCGGCGCCGGGGCGCGGCCGTCGCCCTCATGCCGCACGGCGTCTACGAGACGGGCATCACGTCCCGCCTCAAGGACGTCGCCGGGATCCGCCGCACCGTCGAGGCCGGCGTGCTCCGGCGGGTCGACTGGATCCACGTCTTCTACCCCTCGGAGGTCGAGCTCGTGGACGTCGTCGTACGCCGACCGACCGCTCACGTCCCGAGCGTCCTCGCCCTGCCGAACGGCGCACCCGCTCCGGAGGACACCGTCCGGTGGGCCGGCGGGGGCGGGTACTTCCTGTGGATGGGCCGCTACGACCCGGACCACAAGGGGATCGACCACCTCCTGCACCGGTGGAGCGAGCTGCCGTCGCCCCGGCCACGCCTGGTCCTCGCGGGGCCCGACTTCCGCGGCGGGCGAGGTCGGACCGCCGACCTCGCTGCCGACCTCGGCCTCGGCAGGGACGTCGAGGTCCGGGGGAGCGCCCGGGGCGACGACAAGGAGCGGCTGATCCGCGAGTGCCGCGCGTACCTGCACCCCTCGCGCTGGGAGTCGTGCAGCATCATGCTGCTCGAGATGCTCGCCGCGGGGGTCCCGACGCTCCTCTCCGCCACGATCCACGCCGCCGAACCGCTCGCCACGCAGGGCGTCGCCCTCGCGCACGACTTCGGCGCGCCCGGCGGCCTCGACGCCTCGCTCGCCGCGGTCGACGAGAACCACGAGCTGGGCCGGAGCGCGCGCAAGTGGGTCGCCGAGACCGCGACGTGGGACCGCGTCGGGGCCGCCTACGGCGAGTGGCTCGCACGACTCGACCAAGGAGGCGCACGATGATCGTCGTCGCAGACCCCGGGGCAGCATCGACCAACGTCGGTGACCGCATCATCTCCGAGTCGATCGCGTCGGAGTTCGTGGAGCCTCTGCGCGCGGCCGGGCGCACCGTGGAGCTCGTCCCGATGCACGGCGCGCTCTCGACCGCCGACCGCGCCGCGCTCCGCGGTGCGGACGAGGTCGTCGTGTGCGGCACGAACCTGCTCTCGGACCACATGCGCCTGCGGCGGGCGTGGCACTGGCCGGTCGAGGACATCGAGCTCTGCCGCGGTCGGCTGACGTTCCTCGGCGTGGGCTGGTGGCAGTACCAGCGCGCGGGCATCGACCCCGTCTCCGCGGCCTGGCTCCGGGCGCTCGCGGGCACGACCCCCTGGGCCGTGCGGGACGAGTACTCGCTCGCGAAGCTGCGTCGAGCCCGGGTCCCGGCCGTGCACACCAGCTGCCCGACCCTGTGGGGGGTGGAGAAGCAGGTGCTCCCGTCGGTCGAGCGGCGCGTCGTGGCGACGTTCACCGACTACAACCAGGACCCGCTCGCCGACGAGCGCCTCGTCCGGGAGCTCGTCGAGCACTTCGACGAGGTCCTCTTCTGGCCCCAGGGCCCGGGAGACCCGGAGTACGTCGACCACGTCCGTCGCGGCGCCGGCGCGGTCCTGGGCAGCGGCCTCGAGGAGCTCGACGCCGTGCTCGCCGAGCCCGGGACGGCGTACGTCGGGCTGCGGCTGCACGGGGGGATCCGCGCGATGCAGCGAGGCGTCCCGTCGCTCGTCCTCTCGATCGACAACCGGGCACGCGAGATCGCCAGATCGGTCGGTCTCCGCGCGCCGTCGCGGCACGCGGCGCGGACGTACCGTGCCGACCTGAGGTCCGGGGAGACGGTCAGCGTCGGCGTCCCGCGGGAGGCCGTCGACGGATGGCGAGCGCGATGGGGGATCGCACGATGAGGGCCGCGCGCGGCGAGGCCACCGCCGTGCTCCCGGCGCGCGTCACGACCGACCGGCTGGCCCGGCTCCCGGCGACGGACTACGTCCTCGTCGCGAGCGAGAGCGACTGGCGCGTCGCCGCCCGAGCCGGTCTGGACCCCGTGACGACGCACGTGCGGTTCAGCGTCACCGACGTGCGGTCCGACGTCGCGGCACGCCTGGGTCGGCTCGTCATGCCGTGGCGGTGGCGACGCACGATCCTCAACACGGGGATCGGGCTGGTGCACAGCGAGCCCGGCGCACCGTTCGCGCCGGTCCTGGGCGCGCTCCTCGCCGGCGCACGCGTGAGGAGGTCACGTGACGGCTGAGGGGACGGTCTACCGCCGCGCCGTCGCGACCCTGCGGCGCACCGGCGTCGTCGACGGGGCCTGGACGCTCACGGCCTCCGCCGGGTCGAAGGCGCAGACGCTCGTCGTCCTGGCCGTGGCCGGTGCCGCCGGAGGGGTCGAGGGCGTCGGGCGGGTGGTCCTCGCGACCTCGACAGCCGTCCTCGTGACCGCCGTCGTGGACCTCGGGTTCTCGACCCAGATCCTGCGTGCCTTCGCGGCCGGCGAGCTCGCCTCGCGCCGGACCGTCCTCGCGCCCCTCCTCGCGCGCGTCGGCGTCGTCGTACCGGTCGCGCTCCTCGCCGCGACCGTGGTGGTCGCGCCGCCCGGTGGCGACGGCACGGCCTGGACCCTGGCGGTCGGCGTCTACGCGCTCGGGTACCTGGCGTCGAGCGTGGTCACGAGGCTCGCGTACGGGGTCGGGCGGTTCCGGGGTGGGGCGGCGCTCAACGGCGTCGTCCGTGCGAGCACCGTCCCCGTCCTGCTGCTCGTGGGCCCGACGGGCGCGCCGCTGTGGACGACGCTCGTCGTCCTCGCGGTCGGCGAGCTCGTCATCGCCGTGGTCCAGTACCGGCTCGTGCCGGCGTCCCCGCCGGGCGAGGAGGACGCGGGCGTGCTCGGGGTGCGCCGCACGTGGCGGTTCGGGGTCGCGCCGCTGATCAACACCGTGATGAACCGGAGCGACGCGGTGCTCGTCTCGTTCTTCGCCGCGACGGCGGCGGTCGGGGTCTACGGTCTGGCGAGCCAGGTGGAGGGCGCGCTCACCACCGTCGCGCTCATCCCGGCCGGAGCGGCGGTGGCGTACGCGGCGCGGTCGCGGTCGCACGCCGACGTGAGGACGCAGCGGCGCGTCGTGGCCACCGTCGTGGGGGGTGCCTACCTCGTCCTCGCGGTGCCCGTGCTCGTGGCACCGGAGGCGCTCGTGGAGCTCGTGTTCTCGGTCACCCTCGAGGACGCGGACGCGCTGCGGATCTGCGTGGTCGCCGGCATCTTCTCGTGCCTCGGCGGGGTGGCGACGCAGCAGATCACGGGGCTCGGCCGGCAGAACGCCCTCGTCGCGGTCTGGCTGTCGACGCTGGTCGTCGGCGTCGCCGGACTCGCGCTCGGTGCGGCCACGGCTGGTGCCGTCGGGGCTGCGTGGGGTGCGCTGGCGCGCGACCTGGTGTTCTGCCTGCTCTCGTGGTCCGTGCTCCTGTCTCCTCGCCGCCGCGTCAAGGAGGCACCATGACGTTCGTCCTGCCCCGACTGGGCCGCGCCGGCCTGGGGAACGAGCTGTTCCCCGCCCTGCGCGCGGCCGAGGTCGCCGCCGAGACCTCGGGCACGCTGATCGCGCCGCGGTGGTTCCAGCTCCGCGTCGGGCCGACGCTGCGTGGCGAACGGGACAGGAGGCAGTACTGGCGGCTCTTCCGACCTCCGACCCTCGAGCAGCGGATCCTGCGTCGCCGGGCCGAGTCGGTCGTCCGGGCGGGGCGCGGGGACGACGCGTCCGAGGTCGTGGTCGTCGCAGGCATGCGCGGCTACTACGAGCCCTTCGTCCGGCCCGGGCAGTGGCACCGCGAGACGCTCCTCGGGTGGGCGCGCGACGGCGTCGTCGGCCCTGCTCGCTGCGACCCGTACCTCGGCGTCCACGTGCGCCTGGGCGACTTCAAGCGTCCGGACGAGGGCGCGTCGTCCGTGAGCGCCAACAACACGAGCACGCCGCTGGGCTGGTACGTCGGGGCCGTGCGCGCGCTCCGGGCGGGCGGGGTCGACCTCCCGGTGGTCGTCGCGTCCGACGGCGAGGACTCGGAGCTGGCGGACCTGCTGCGGATGCCCGGGGTCGCGCGGTCGGGTGCTCGCAACGCCCTCGACGAGATCGTCCTGCTGTCGCGGTCGGCAGGGATCCTGGGGAGCCGGTCGACGTTCACCTCCTGGGGTGCGTTCCTCGGGTCGGTGCCGCTCCTGGTGGCTCCCGGGGGGAACGCCTACCGGCCGCACGAGCACGTGTGGGAGAGCCGCGCGGAGGACGTCCCCGACGGATGGCTCGATCTGCTCGCGAGGTCGTGGGCATGAGCGGGGGCACGCGCGTGGACCCGGAGCGCGACGTGATGGTCCGCGCCGCCCGCGCGACCTTCCTCGTCGGCGCGTTCCTCGTCCCGCTCACCGCGGTCCGGTCCGTCGCGGGCTTCACGGTAGGTGACGCGGCGCTGGTCGTCGCGACGGCCCTGTGCCTGCTCAGCCTCGCCCGCCCGCCCGGGAGGGTTCCGGCCGGGGTCGCCGTGGCCTCGGGGCTCGCCGTCCTCGCCACCATGGCGCTCGCCGTCACGGCGCCCGCGCCCACGCTCGAGCTGGCGGTCGGCGCTCGGCTGTGCATGGTCTGGCTCGTCTGGACCTGGGTGGCCACCGTGGTGCTGCGGACCCCTGCGCACGTGGTCGGGGCGGCCACGGCGTTCGTCCTCGGGGCGTGCCTGTCCTCGGTGGTCGCGCTCGGCCAGCTGGCCGGCGTCGACCTGCGCCCCCTGTTCCTCGCGGCACCGGACGAGGGGACGACGGCGCGATTCGTCGGCCTGGGAGGCCATGCCAACGGCCAGGGTGGGTGCCTCGCGGTGGCCCTCGTGCTCTGCCTCGCCGCCGTCCTCGCGCGTCATCGGCGGATCGGCGCGCTCGTCGCGACGGCGTTCGTCGCGGTCGGCCTGCTGCTCACCGCGAGCATCACCGGTCTCCTCACCGCGGCGGTCGGGCTTCTCGTCCTCCTGTGGCGTGCCCGCAGCCCGCGCGCCGCCTTCGGCGGAATTCTCGGGATCGGCGCCGCGGCATTGGCGCTCGTGATTCTTCGCCGCGCATTCCCGGCCGTGGTGACGCCTTTCGACCGTTATGAGTCGGCGATCGGCGTCGGCGGGACGAGCACGGTCGGACAACGAATGCAGACCATTCGGTTCGCCTGGGAGAGTATCCGCTCCGACCCGTTCTCCGGAATCGGGTTCGGTCAGGGTGGCGGGACGTACAACGGGATCACGCAGGCGCACAACATGCTGGTGCTCTCCTGGTACCAGGGCGGAGTCCTGCTCCTGCTCGCGGTCGTCGTGATGTGCGTGACCGCGCTCGTCGTCGGATGGAGGGCGCGGGGCCTGCTCGGCACGGCACTGCTCGCGGCGACCGTTGCAGCACTGTTCTTTGCGCAGACTGGGCCGTCGCTTTACGACCGCTTCGTCTGGTTCCCCGCCGTCCTGCTCCTGGCCGCGGTGGCGGCTCAGGGGCGAGACGAGAGCGGGACGTCGCGACCTCCGGGACGGCTCGTCCGTGCCGGGCGGCGCGCGGAGCGGGACGCGACAGCGCGCGTGTAGTGCTGCTCCAGGAGTGCCGCGACCGCGTCGACGGAGTAGCTGCTCTCGACGAGCGTCCGGGCCTCGCGGCCGAGCGTCGCCCGCAGTGGGGCGTCGGAGAGGAGGCGTGCCACCGCGACCGGGAGCTCCTGCTCGTCCTCGCTGAGAACCACACCCGCGCGGGCCCGGGCGATCGCCGGTGCCAGCCCGCACGAGGAGGTCACGACGACGGGGGTCCCCGCCGACATCGCCTCGAGGACGCTCATGGGGAACGGTTCGTCGACGGAGGGGAGGACGTAGAGGTCGGCGGCCGCGAGCCGTGCCAGGGTCTCGCCCGGCGGCAGGGCGCCCTCCCAGACGACCTGGTGGCGGATCGCGGGGGGCAGCCCGGCGATGGCGGCGGTCACCTGCGGACCCTCGCCCTCGTCCGGACCGACGAGCGAGAACCGCACCCCGGGGAAGCGGGGTGCGAGGTCTGCGGCCATCCGGACGAACGCGAGCGGCCGCTTGCGCCGGTGCAGGCGTGCCAGGAACAGGACCTCGCGCGGGGGTGCCTGCGGCAGTTCTGCCGCGGCGGGCGGCGCCGCGGGCACGCCGTTGGCGAGGTGGTCGATCGTCGCTGCGTCGGCGAACAGCTCCTTCAGCCCAGCCTCCTCGGTGTCCGTCAGGACGAGGTTCGTCGACGCCTCCGTGACGACCCGGCGCGTGAGCAGGTGGTCCAGGGGTCGGGAGAGCACGTGCCGGCTCGGCATGACCATGCCGTGGGTCTGCGTGACGAGAGGTCTGCCCGCCGAGACCAGCACCCGGGCGGCGGGCAGCGTCACGAGATCGCGCGCCAGGTGCACGTGGGCGACGTCGAGACGGGTGGCGTTCGATCGCAACCACCGGACCATCCCCGGGGCGGCGATCCCGGCGAACCCGGTACCCGGGGCCGCCCGCACGGCCCGGAACGTCCTGACCGGGACGCCGTCCCACACCGTCGGGAGCGTGTCGAAGCCCGACGCCGCCGCGACGAGCACGGCGTCGTGGCCCCGCTCGCGCAGCGCGCGGACCTGGTTGGTCGCCACCCGGACGGGTCCGCCGAACGCGCCGTCGGGGGTGATGAGCGTCGTGACGTGCAGGATGCGCATCCCGCCGCCCTCAGAACCTCGACCGGGACGACAGCTCGCGCCCGTCCCAGATCGCCCCGTCCGGCACCTCGCCCCGCACCACCGAACCGGGCGTGACGAGCGACGACCGCCCCAGCCGGGTCCCGCCGAGCACGATGCAGCGGGCGGTGACCCAGGCGCCCGGCCCGACGTGGACGGGCGACGTGACGAGCCCCATGTCGGAGCGGTGCCGGTGGCTGCCGGTCGTGACGAGGGTCTCCTGGGAGAGCACGGCGTCGTGCTCGATCCGGACGTGATCCTGGTTGTGGATCCAGACCCCCTCGCCGATCCAGCAGTTGTCCCCCACATGAAGCTTCCATGGGAATCGGACCCGGGTCCTGGGGCGGAACACGACGCCGTCCCCGATCTCCGCGCCGAACGCGCGCAGCACGCGCACCCGGATCCTCGAGCTGATCTGCCAGGGATTCGACACGAGGAGGAGCTCGGCGACTCCCCAGAGATAGACGACGGCCGTCGGACGGTCCCACGACGCGCGTTCTCCCGGCGCGTCCGCGAGCGGGACCACAGGAATTTTCCTGCCCGTAACAGCGGATTTCATCTGCCCCCCAGCGTCCTCGTCGCGCCGCAGTTATGGTAATCGAGTGAAAGCCCCAGGTCTGCGTGTGCTCGTGCTCGGCGCGAACTACTCTCCGGAACCTACCGGAAATGCGCCCTACACGTCGGCGCTGAGTCGTGCGCTCGTCGCACGGGGCGCCGATGTGCGCGTCATCACGACCTTTCCGCACTATCCCGGGTGGAAGGTCCAGGACGGATACTCGGGCTGGTCGAGGAGCGAGACCATCGACGGGGTCGCCGTCCTGCGCGTGCGCCACTACGTCCCCGCCACCCCGACCCCGCTGCGGCGCCTCCTCGCGGAGCTGAGCTTCGGCGTGCGGTCGGCCGCGGCGCGCTGGCCCGACGCCGACGTCGTGCTCCTCGTCTCGCCGTCCCTGTTCTCCGCCGCCGTCGCGTCGGCACGGCTCGCGGTCGGGCGCCGTGGCCGACGCGCCTCGCCCGGCGTCGTCCTGTGGACGCAGGACCTCTACTCCCTCGGCGTGAGGGAGACCGGCACCCTGAGCGGCGCCCTGGCGCGGGTCGTCCGGCAGGTCGAGCGCTGGGTCGTGCGCCGCGCGGACGGCGTGGTCGCGATCCACGAACGCTTCGCGCGCCACCTCCTCGACGACCTGGGTGCTGCGGCGGGCTCGGTGCGCACCGTGCGCAACTGGACCCACCTGGCGCCCACCGGCGAGACCGACGTGCGGGCCGTCCGCGAGCAGCTCGGCTGGGGCGAGGAGCTGGTCGTGCTGCACGCCGGGAACCAGGGCGCCAAGCAGGGTCTGGAGAACGTCGTCGAGGCGGCACGGCTCGCGGACGGGCGGGAGGCGCCGGTCCGGTTCGTGCTGCTCGGCGACGGCAGCCGCCGCCGCGAGCTGATGGCGGCCGCGGCCGGGGTCCGCTCGATCCAGTTCGTCGACCCGCTGCCGGACGACAGGTTCACCCAGGCGCTCAGGGCAGCCGACGTCCTGCTCGTGAACGAGCTCGCGGGTCTCGCGGAGATGTCCGTGCCCAGCAAGCTCACGTCCTACTTCGACGCCGGGCGGCCGGTCCTCGCCGCGACCTCGGAGGGCTCCACGACGGCGCACGAGCTCCGGGACTCCGGAGCGGGGACGCGCGTCGACGCGCAGGACCCTGAGGCTCTCCTCGCGGCAGCGCTCGAGCTCGGTGCCGACCCTGGTCGCCGGCGCGAGCTGGGCGCCGCGGGCCGCCGGTACCGGGTCGGCGTCCTCTCCGAGGAGGCCGCCGTCGACCGCTTCGAGGAGTGGTTGGCCCGCCACGGCGGCCGGGAGGGCGCGCCGGAGGGGCTGCGCGGGGCAGCGGCCGCCGCGACCACGTAGTTCTGACCACGATCAGGCAGCGCCGCTGCCGACCACAGGGGGCACACACATGAAGAAGGCACTGATCTCGGGGATCACCGGGCAGGACGGCTCGTACCTCGCGGAGCTCCTGCTCCGCAAGGGGTACGAGGTGCACGGGCTGATCCGTCGAGCGTCGACGTTCAACACGGCACGCATCGACCACCTCTACCAGGACCCGCACGAGGAGGGCGCGCGGCTGTTCCTCCACTACGCGGACCTCTCGGACGGCGCGCGCCTGGTCACGCTGATCTCGCAGATCCGCCCGGACGAGGTGTACAACCTCGCCGCGCAGTCCCACGTCCGGGTCTCCTTCGACGAGCCGGAGCACACGGCGGACACGACCGGTACCGGTGCGATCCGTCTGCTCGAGGCGGTCCGGCTCGCGGGCGTCGACACGCGCTACTACCAGGCGTCGTCGTCCGAGCTCTACGGGGCCACGCCGCCCCCGCAGAGCGAGACCACCCCGTTCTACCCGCGCTCGCCCTACGCGGCGGCCAAGCTCTACGCCTACTGGATCACCAAGAACTACCGCGAGGCCTACGGCATGTTCGCGGTCAACGGCATCCTCTTCAACCACGAGTCACCGCGCCGCGGCGAGACCTTCGTCACGCGCAAGATCACCCGGGCGGTCGCCGCGATCCGTGCGGGACGGCAGGAACACCTGTACCTCGGGAACCTCGACGCTGTCCGCGACTGGGGGTACGCGGCCGAGTACGTCGAGGGCATGTGGCGCATGCTCCAGGCCGACACGCCGGACGACTACGTCCTCGCCACGGGCATCGGCCTGACGGTGCGCGACTTCCTCGAGGAGGCGTTCTCGCACGTCGGCCTGGACTGGGAACGGCACGTGCGGTTCGACGAGAGGTACCTGCGCCCGACGGAGGTGGACGCGCTCGTCGGCGACCCCAGCAAGGCGCACGCCGACCTCGGCTGGAAGCCGACGGTCGACGGGCGGGACCTCGCGCGGATCATGGTCGACGCGGACGTCGAAGCCCTCGAGCACGCGGGTTCGCCGTGGATCGACCACGTCGCGCTCGCCGCCTGGGACGCCGCGTGAGCGCGCAGGACACGATCACCTTCGAGCCGGGCCCGCTCGACCGCGACGCGGTCTTCTACGTCGCGGGTCATCGCGGCCTGGTCGGGTCGGCGATCTGGCGACGGCTCGAGGCGGCGGGCTTCTCCCGGCTCGTCGGCAGGACGTCCAAGGAGCTGGACCTGACGGACCGCGACGCCGTCTTCGAGCACTTCCGCCGGGAGCGGCCGCGCTACGTGGCGCTCGCCGCCGCGAAGGTGGGCGGCATCCTCGCGAACTCGACGTACCCGGTGGACTTCCTCTCGGAGAACGTCCGCATCCAGGTCAACGTCCTCGACGCCGCGCGGGCCCACGACGTCGAGCGGCTCCTGTTCCTCGGGTCGTCGTGCATCTACCCGCGGCTCGCCGCGCAGCCCCTGCGCGAGGACGCCCTCCTCACCGGTCCGCTCGAGCCGACGAACGACGCCTACGCCATCGCGAAGATCGCCGGGATCCTCCACGTCCAGGCCGTCCGTCGTCAGTACGGGCTGCCGTGGATCTCTGTGATGCCGACGAACCTCTACGGGCCGGGGGACAACTTCTCGCCCCGCGGTTCCCACGTCCTGCCCGCGCTCGTCCGGCGCTACGACGAGGCGGTGCGCACGGGCGCGGACCGGGTGACCAACTGGGGAACCGGCTCACCGCGCCGCGAGCTCCTGCACAGCGACGACATGGCCGACGCGTGCCTGCACCTGCTCGAGCACTACGACGGACCGACGCACGTCAACGTGGGGACCGGGACGGACGCGACGATCGAGGAGATCGCCCGCACGATCTCCGACGTCGTCGGGTACCAGGGGGAGACCGTCTGGGACACGAGCAAGCCGGACGGCACGCCGCAGAAGCTGCTGGACGTGTCACGGCTCGCCGCCACCGGGTGGCGGTCGAGGATCGGTCTGCGCGACGGCCTCGAACAGGTGGTCGCGTGGTACCGCGAGCACGCCGCGGACGTCCGTCGATGACGTGGCCGAGGCTCGCGTGGCCTCACGGGGTGTGCGACATTGAGGCGATCGTGGTCGCCGCTCAGGGGGAGCGGCGCGCGTGAGGGGGCGACGATGGGGCTGAGGGAGTACATCACGCTGCTGCGCAAGCGGTGGGTGACCGTGGCGGTGCTCGTGGTGGCGTGCCTCGGCGTCGCGGCGGTGCTCTCCCTCGCGGCGACCCCCACCTACTCCGCGCGGTCGCAGGTGTACGTCTCGGTGCAGGGCTCCGACAGCACCACGGACCTGCTGCAGGGGTCCAACTTCACGGTGCGGCAGGTGAAGTCCTACACGGAGCTCGTGTCGACGCCGCGCGTGCTCGAGCCCGTCATCGAGGAGCTCGGCCTCGCCGACGACACGGGGACGCTCGCCGGCCGGATCCGTGCCGAGTCCCCGATGGACACGTCGCTCATCAACGTCACCGCGACCGACGAGTCGCCCCAGCTGGCGGCCGACGTCGCGAACGCCGTGGCGGGTTCGCTCGCCGACGTCGTCGCCGAGCTCGAGACCCCGGCCGCCGGCGGGGACTCGCCGGTGCGGATCAGCACCGTCCGGACGGCCGCCGTGCCTGCCGCGCCCTCGTCACCCGACGTCCGGCTCAACCTGACGCTCGGTCTCGTGATCGGTCTCGCGCTCGGCGTCGCGGTCGCGGTGGTGCGCGAGCTCCTGGACACGCGCGTCCGGTCGACCGCCGACGTCGAGGACGTGACGGACGCGCCCGTGCTGGGCGTCATCGGGTACGAGGAGGACGCGCCGCAGCACCCGCTCATCGTGCAGGAGTCGCCGAAGGCGATCCGGGCCGAGTCGTTCCGCCGGCTGCGCACGAACCTGCAGTTCCTCGAGCTCGGGCCGGCCGCCCGCACGTACGTCATGACGTCGGCCCTGCCGGGCGAGGGCAAGACGACGACGAGCATCAACCTGGCGATCACCCTCGCGGACGCGGGCCAGCGCGTGGTCCTCGTCGACGCCGACCTCCGCCGGCCCTCCGTCGCCCGGTACATGGCGATCGAGGGCTCGGTCGGGCTCACCACGGTCCTCATCGGCAAGGTCGGGGTCGAGGACGCGGTGCAGCCGTGGGGCAACGGCAACCTCGACGTGATCGCCGCGGGACAGGTGCCCCCGAACCCGAGCGAGCTGCTCGGCGCCGCCCCGATGGCCGACCTGCTCGACCGCCTCCGGGCGGAGTACGACGCGATCGTGATCGACACCCCTCCGCTGCTCCCGGTGACCGACGCGGCGATCCTCGCGAGAGCGGTCGGGGGCGCCATCCTCGTCGTCGGGGCGGGGACGGTGCACCGCAACCAGCTGGAGACCGCCCTCTCGGCGCTCGGCACGGTGGGCGTGCGGCTGCTCGGGGTGGTCGTCAACCGTGTGCCCGTCAAGGGCCCGGGCGCGCACGAGTACGGGTACTACGAGTACGTGGCGGAGACCGGTCCGCCCACCCGGGCGGGACGTCTCGCCGACCGCAAGGGGCGAGCGCACCAGCGCGCACGTCGTGGTGCGGCCGCGGCCGCGCCGGGAGGTGCCGAGCCGCCCGGCGGCGAGGGCCCGCCGCCTCCGCCGCCTCCGGTCGCGGACCGCGGGTTCCCGGCCGCGGTGCCGTCCGGGCCCGTCCGGTCGTTCGACGACGTGGTGGTGCCGCGGAAGAAGTAGGACGGCGGTCGACCAGCGGCCGCAGCGGTCGGCCACGACCGCGCCGACAGGTGACGACCGACGTGCGAGCAGGGGGAGCACATGAGGATCTCGGTGATCGGTTGCGGCTACCTGGGAGCGGTGCACGCGGCGTGCATGGCGACGCTGGGCCACGACGTGGTCGGGGTGGACGTCGACGCGCGGAAGGTCGCCGCGCTGCACGACGGGCGGGCGCCGTTCTACGAGCCGGGGCTCGACGGGCTGCTCGCGGAGGCGATCGCCTCCGGGCGGCTCGCGTTCACGACCGACATCGCCGCGGCGGCCGACGCCGAGGTCCACTTCGTGTGCGTGGGGACGCCTCAGCGTGCCGACTCGTACGCCGCCGACCTGTCGTCCGTCGACGCGGCGTTCCGGGCCCTCGTGCCGCACCTCGCCGCGGACGCGGTCGTGGTGGGCAAGTCGACCGTCCCCGTGGGCACGGCCGCGCGGCTCGCGGACGAGCTCGCGGCCGTCCGTCCCACCGCGACGCTCGCCTGGAACCCCGAGTTCCTGCGCGAGGGGTTCGCCGTCCAGGACACGCTGCGACCGGACCGGCTCGTCTACGGCGTGCCCGACGACGCGGCCGGCGCTCGTGCCGTCGACGTGCTCGACGCGGTCTACGCCGCGGCTCTCGGCGAGGGCACGCCGCGGCTCGTCGTCGACCGGGCGACCGCCGAGCTCGTCAAGGTCGCGGCGAACTCCTTCCTCGCGACGAAGATCTCGTTCATCAACGCGATGGCGGAGCTGTGCGAGGTCGCCGGGGGAGACGTGACGCGCCTCGCCGACGCCATCGGTCTGGACGAGCGGATCGGACGGCGGTTCCTCGACGCCGGGCTCGGGTTCGGCGGAGGGTGCCTGCCGAAGGACATCCGCGCGTTCATGGCACGGGCCGAGGAGCTGCACGCCGACCCCGCCGTGAGCTTCCTGCGGGAGGTCGACTCGATCAACCTGCGTCGGCGGGAGCGCATGGTCGACCTCACGGTCGGCGTCCTCGACGGCCGTCCGCTGGCGGGGGCGCGCATCGCGGTGCTGGGCGCGGCGTTCAAGCCGGACAGCGACGACGTCCGCGACTCTCCGGCGCTCGACGTCGCGGAGCGCCTGCACCATCGGAGCGCGCGCGTCGTCGTCACCGACCCGCGCGCGCTGGCGAACGCGCGCGCCAAGGCCCCGTTCCTGGGCTTCGCCGAGACGGTCGAGGAGGCGGTGGACGGCGTGGACGCCGTGCTCGTGCTCACGGAGTGGCAGGAGTACCGGCAGCTGGAGCCGGGCAAGCTCTACGGCCTCGTGGCGGCTCAGCGCGTCGTCGACGGTCGGAACGCGCTCGACCCGGTCGCGTGGCGCGACGCGGGATGGACGTACCGTGCTCTCGGCCGCCGGTGAACGGCGCTCCACAGGCCCGGCCCGACGCAGGCCTGGAGCGCCTGGGGTCGCGGTGACGGTGGCGACGCTCGGAGGCGTGCTCCTCGCGGCGTGCGCACCGGGCGGTGACGGCGGCGCACCGACCCCGGACGACCCCTCGGCGACCACGCAGCCCCTCGGGCCTGCGGAGTACGCCGACCGGTTGCTCGCCGACACGCAGGTGGTCCGCGACGAGGCGGGGTTGCGCCGGCTGGCGGAGAGCGACTGCGCGGCCGAGGCGGCGCTCTCGCGGGCCACGGCGCTCGTCGGAGCCCCGCTCGAGCACGCGCCGCTCGACGACGTCGTCACGGCGTGCCGGCCGGCCGGTGGCACGGCGGCGGAGAACCTCAGCCGTGCCGCTGCCGAGCCGGAGGCTGTCGTCGACGCGTGGATGGCGTCGCACGGGCACCGGGCGAACCTCCTGGACCCCGCGCTGACGTCCGTGGGGGTCGCGTGCGTCGCGGACACCTCGGAGGGCGCCGGAGGCGTCGTCTGCGCGCAGGTGTTCCTCGGTTGACGCCCGCCTCTGCCCGGCGCCCTTGACCCGTCGCGACGGCCGACCTAGCGTTTCTTTCAACAGGTGATGAATTCGGTCCGCGCGACGACGCGCGGGACGTCGGGGAGGTCGCCGTGCGTGCGATGGTCGTCAAGGAGTTCCGCGAGCTGCGTCGTGACCGGCGCACCGTCGCGATGCTCGTCGGGATGCCGCTGCTGCTGCTCGTGGTGTTCGGGTTCGCGGCGAACTTCACGGTCGAGACGCTGACGGTCACGGCCGTCGGACCGGGGGCCGAGCAGGCCGTCGACGCGATCGAGGCGAACCCTGCCGCCGCGGACGCGCTCGACGTCGTGCGCGTCGACCCCGCGGGCACCGACGCCGACGCGCGCGCCGCGCTGCGCGACGACCGCAGCGACGTCGCGGTCGTCGCGCCGGCGCCCGGGGACGACCGCCCGACCGTCTACATCGACGGGTCCAACCTGTTCGCGGCGCAGTCGGCGAAGGTCCTCGTCGCCTCGCTCGGGGACGCGGTGGACTCGGAGATCCTCTTCAACCCGGACCTCGACACCTCGTGGGTCATGGTGCCGGCGCTGATCGGCCTCATCCTCACGTTCATCGGGACGATCATCACGTCGATCGGGCTCGTCAAGGAGCGCGAGGCGGGCACGTTCGAGCAGCTCGCGGTCATGCCGCTCGGCCCCGCCGCGGTGATCCTCGGCAAGATCACGCCCTACTTCCTGCTGGCGTGCCTGGACATGGTCGCCGTCACGCTGCTCGGCATGTGGATCTTCGACGTGCCGTTCGCCGGCCCCCTCGGACCGTTCGTCGTGGGCGCCGCCCTGTTCCTCTTCGTCGTCCTCGGCATCGGCGCGCTCATCTCGACCGTGTCGCAGACGACCGGCCAGGCGGTGCAGGTCGCGCTCATGACGATGCTGCCGCAGGTGCTGCTCTCGGGCATGATCTTCCCGCTCGACGCCATGGCGGCGGGGGTGCGCTGGATCGGGTACCTCCTGCCGCTCACGTGGTTCACCGAGGTGTCGCAGGGCGTCATGGTCCGTGGCGCGTCGTGGTCCGCGCTGTGGCTCCCGCTCGTCGTCCTCGCGGTGATGGCCGTGGTCGTGTTCGGGCTGGCCGTCCTGCGCCTCTCGCGCGAGCTGTCGCCCGCGCGGGAGCACCACCGGCGGCGCGCCGGCGCGCCTGCGGTGACGACGCCCGCGGCGAGCGGAGCGGTCCGATGACGTGGGGCGTGCGAGACCTCGACGTGACCTTCCGCTCCCGCCACGGTCCCGCGGTACGGGCGCTCGCGGGCATGAGCCTCGACCTTCCGCGCCGGCAGGTGACCTCCGTCGTCGGTGGTGACGGCGCCGGCAAGACCACGCTCGTGCGCGCGCTGCTCGGCCAGGTCCCCGTCGCGCGCGGCACCGTCGACGTCCCGCCGCGCGACCGCGTCGGCTACCAGCCGTCGTCGAGCGGCGTGTGGCCCGGGCTGACCGTGGCCGAGAACGTCGAGCTCGTCGGCGACGCGTACCGCATGCCCGCCGCGCGCAGGGAGCGGCGCGCGCACGAGCTGCTCGAGCGCGCGGGGATCGCCGAGGCGCGCGACAGGCTCGGGGCGCAGCTCTCCGGCGGCATGCGGCAGAAGCTCGGCGTGTGCCTCGCCATGCTGCACGAGC
>JAQSXO010000012.1 GCA_029256625.1 Cellulosimicrobium sp.
CGGGCACGGGCGTCGTGATCCGTACCGACGCGCCGGTCGCGGAGCAGGCGTGGGAGCTCACGGCGCTCGGCGCCTCCGAGGGCTCCGGCACGCACCGCACGCGCTACGCCGTGACGAACGCGGCCACGGGCCGCCAGCTCGCGGTCGCGGCCGACACGTCCGCCGTGCTCCAGGACGCCCCGGCCGACGTCGCGGACACCCCGCTCGCCGCGCAGTGGATCCTCTCGACGACCGGCGACGGCACCTACACGCTCGTCAACGCGTCCTCCAAGACCCTCCTCGAGGTCGGCGGCCAGGCGACGGCCGACGGCTCGCCCGTGGGCACGTACCTCGCGAACTCCGGCGTGAACCAGCGCTGGCGGATCGTCGACGAGACGGTCCTCGGCACCGAGCCGGTCGAGGCGTTCACGACGCCGGGCACCGCGCCCGAGCTCCCCGCGACCGTCACGCCCGTCTACCGCGACGGGGCGCGCGGCGCGCTCCCCGTGACGTGGGACCTCCCGGGCGACGACGCGTGGGCCGAGGCGGGCACCGTCGAGGTCGCGGGCACGGTGGCGACCCCGACCGGTGGCGAGGCCGCCGCGACCGCGACGGTCGTGGTCGACGAGCTCACGGACACGCTCCCCGCACGCGCGAAGGCGTACGCGGGCGGGACGCCCGCGCTCCCGACGACCGTCACGGCGGTCGCGGCCGGCGGCGCCGAGGTCCAGCGCCCCGTGGTGTGGGACGACGCCCCCGCGGGCGCGTACGACGCCGTCGGGGTCGTCGAGCTCACGGGCACGGCCGACGCCGGGGCGGGCGCCACGCTCACGGCCACCGTCCGCGTGCAGGTGACCGAGGCCGCGTCCGCCAACGGCGCGCTCGCCGCGGGCACGACCGCGAGCGCGACGTTCACCGAGCCGGGCTACTCCGTCGGGGGCGTGGTCAACGGCAACCTCACGGACAAGGCCTGGTCCAACTGGGTGTCCGGCACCAAGCGGTCGTCCGACACGCTCACCGTCACGCTCCCGGCCGACCGGGACGTCACCGGCGTCGTGACGCGGTTCTGGAAGGACGGGTCCAGCGCGAGCTGGGCGCAGTCCGTCCGGCTCCAGGCCCTCGTGGACGGCACGTGGACAGACGTCGGCGCGCCCGTCACGGTGGACGCGTCGCCCGACGGCCCGGCGCCGGCGGTCGAGGTCCCCGCGGACGTGCGGACGTCGTCCGTGCGCGTCGTCCTCACGGCGCGGGCGAACACCCACATGGTCGTCTCCGAGATCGAGGTCCTCGCGAAGGTGCCGGGCACGGGGACCGACGCCACGGCGTCGGGCATCACCGTGGACGGCGAGCCGCTCGCCGGGTTCGACCCCGCGGTGACGGCGTACGACGTACCCGTCACGGGCGCGGTGCCCGCCGTCGAGGCGGTCGCGCACGACCCGTACGCGACGGTCGCGGTCGGGGCCGCCGACGCCGTGCCCGGCACGACGACGGTGCGCGTCACCGCCGAGGACGGGACGGAGCAGGCGTACGAGCTGCGCTGGACGGCGGACGCCGGGGCGGCGCCGGTGACGGCCGTCGCCGAGACGCGGTGCCTGGCCGGCAAGGTCTACGTGGCGGTCCGCGCCACGAACGACGGCGACGCGCCGCTCGACGTGACGCTCGCGACGCCGTACGGCACGCGGACGTTCACCGGCGTCGCCCCGGGCGCGAGCGCGTACCAGTCGTTCGCGTCGCGCGCGGCGTCCGTCCCGGGCGGGACGGCCGTCGTGACGGTCGACGGGTTCGAGCCCGTCGAGGTCGCGTTCGACGCGCGCACCTGCTGAGCCGTCCGGCCCCGCCGCGGGCCCGGCCGACGTCGTCCGCGACGCCGGCCGGGCCCGTCGCCGTCCGGCAGGCGCCACCCCGCACCGCCGCGCGGGGCGTCCGGCGGACCGACTCGCGGGTCGGACCAGGAGAGGTCCGCGCCACGCCGTGGATCGCAGAGCGAACGTCGTCAGGTCCGCGTACCGTTGCCCGGGTGCCCGGCACCGTGCCGGGACGAGGAGGAGCGCACCACGGTGACCCCGACCACGAGCGGAGACGTCCAGACCACGGACGGCGGCACACGCTGGACCATGCGAGGCGAGATCGACGCCGCCGTCCAGGCACGGCGCGAGGACGAGCTGCTGCGGCTCGCCCAGTCGGCGGACGGGCGCATCCACATCGACCTGGGCGAGGTGACGTTCATGGACTCGGGCGGCCTGCGCCTGCTCTACCACGCCGCGACCGCCGGGTCGGGCGCGCCCGTGCTCGAGCGTGTCCCGCGCCGGGTCCGCGACCTCCTCGAGCTCAGCGGCGTCGCGGAGCTGTTCGAGCTGTCGGGGGACGGCGTCGGCGAGGACGACGCGTGACCGTCGCCCACGCCACGGTGCCGCCCGGCTTCGTCGAGATCGGCGCCTGGCCGCTGCACGGCCTCGGCGACCTCGCGACGCTGCGCGAGGGCCTGCACCGCATGCTCACGGGCGGCCCTCTCCCCGCGGACCGCGCGCTCGAGGCGACCCCCGAGCGCGTCGTCCTCGTCGCGAGCGAGCTCGCCACCAACGCGCTGCGGCACGGGCTGCCACCGACGGTCGTCCGCCTCCTCAGCGACGGTCGCGAGCTCGTGGTCGACGTCGTCGACCACTCGCCCGAGGTCCCCGTGGTCGCCGGGCGGCGCTCGCCGGGCGCCGGCGGGTTCGGCCTCGTGCTCGCGCAGCGCGCCGCGACCGCGGTCGGCTGGTTCCGCGCGGGCACGGGTGAGAAGCACGTGTGGGCCCGCTTCGACGTCCCGGTCTTCCGCGCCGGCGCCTCGGTGCGCAGCGCCCTGCTCCCCGCGGGCTGACCTCTGACCGGCTGTCGACCGGCGGCCGGGCCGGCCGCCCCGGACCTCAGGCGTCGCGGCGCGCCAGGAGCAGCGTCGCGTCGTCCGCGGAGCGCGGGTCGCGTGCCGCGGTGACGATGCCGTCGACGTCCACGTCCGGGCCTGCCGCGAAGACCGCCGCGAGGCGGTCCAGACCGTCGCGGATCGACTCGCGCCGGCGCTCGATCAGACCGTCGCTGTAGAGCACGAGCGCACCCCCGCGAGGGACCTGCACGCGCTGCACCGGAGGGACGCGGTCGACGAGCCCGAGGGGCGGCACGCTCGCGGGCTCGGTCCACGCGATGCTGCCCTCGGGACCGACGACGAGCAGCGGCGGGTGACCCACGGACACATGCTCCACGACGCCGCTCACCGGGTCCAGGAGGGCGACCGAGAGCGTCGCGACCTCGCCCGGCAGGGTCCAGCGCGCCACCTCGCCCAGCCGCGCCACGGCCTCGACCGCCGAGCCGGTGCTCACGAGCGCGGCGCGGAGCGTCGTGCCGAGCTGGCCCATCGTCGCGGCGGCCTGGAGCCCGTGCCCGGTGACGTCGCCGACCACGAGCGCGAGCCGCCCCGACGGGAGCACGAGGGCGTCGTACCAGTCGCCGCCGACCAGGCCGGAACCCGCGGACTCGTAGCGCGACTGCAACGTCCAGCCGGGGACGTCCGGCAGGAGCGCCGGCAGGAGGCTGCGCTGCAGCTCCTCGGTCGCGCGCACGGCCTTGCGCCCGCGCACGTACAGCGCCTCGACCAGGTGGCCGCGCAGCGACGTCGCGACGTCCGTCTGGTCCGACGTCCACGGCGCGCTCTGGCCGCGCACGACCTCGCGCCAGCGCTCGAACGACTTGCGCGGGCTCAGCCGGACCGTCTCGCCCTCGCGTTTCGCGATCGCCTTGTTGTACGGGTCGCCGCCCCAGTCGACGTGCCGCAGCACCTCGTCGCGCACCCACACGACGACCTGCCCCTCGGGCAGGACGATGCCCATCACCCCGGCGACGTCGGGCGCGAGCGCCGCGACGTCGGGCGCGTCTCGGGCGAGCGCCTCGGTCGCCACGAGGTCCTCGTCGTGGCCGAGCACCCAGGCCACGAGGGCGCGGCACCCGTCCTCGTCGGGCGTGCTGCCGACCTTGATGAGGCCACCCTCGGCGACGACGATCGCGCCGTCGGCCCGGACGAGGCGGCGGAGCCACCCGGAGCGGGTCAGCGCGGTGCCGATGGCGACGCTCTCGTCCCGGCTGTCGGCCGCCAGGTGGGCGAGCACGCCCTCCGCGCGCCGCACCTCGGCCTCACGCTCGTCCTCGGCCTGCGCGACGAGCCGGACGGACAGCGCCGACCCGAGGAACTCCGCGGCCGTGCGCACCTCGTACGGCGGCTCGTGCGGGCCCGCGTAGTGGTGGCACGCGATGAGCCCCCACAGCCTGCCCTCACGCAGCAGCGAGATCGACATCGACGCGCGCACGCCCATGTTGCGCAGGTACTCGAGGTGGATCGGCGAGACGCTGCGCAGCGTGGAGTACGTGAGGTCGAGGGGCGCGCCCGTCGTCGGCAGCAGCGTCGGCACGATCGGCTGCGGCTCGTAGTCGACGTCCGCGATGAGGCGGATCCAGTTCTTCTCGTACAGCGCGCGGGCCTGCGGCGGGATGTCCGACGCCGGGTAGTGCAGGCCCAGGAACGCGTTGAGGTCCTCGCGGCGTGCCTCGGCGACGACCTCGCCGTTGTACGCGGCGTCGAAGCGGTAGATCATCACGCGGTCGAACCCGGTGAGCTCGCGCACGTGCCGGGCCGCGTCGTCGTACAGCTCGTCGAGGGTCGCGGCGCGCTCGAGGTCGCGCAGCGAGTGCCGCACGGCGAGGTACGTGTTGGGGAAGGTCAAGGGGCGCGCCCCCGCCGCGGTCTCGAGCTCGACGACGAGCACCGGCTCGGTCTCGGGCCCGTCCGGGGGCATCGGGGGCCGGTGGAGCACGGCGTCCACGGCGAGGGGCGCGCCGTCCCAGCGGTCGAGGTCCAGCGTCACCGGGTTGCGCGTCGCGAGGTCGCCGACGTCCGTGGCGTGGTCGAGCACGCGGCGCGCCGGGTCGGCGCCCAGCGCGTCGGCGAGCGGGCGGCCCACGAGCTCCTCGGCAGAGGTCCCCAGGTGCCGCTCGACGTTGGCCGACGCCTGGAGCAGCACGCCGTCCGCCTCGCGGACGACGAGCAGGACGCCGCGCGGCTGGATCATGCCGGGGACGTGGATGGGCTCGCGCGCGCAGTTGTCGAGGTCCACCGCCTCGCCGGGCGCCAGCAGCTCCGGCTCGTCGACCGTCCTGGTCACGTGGTCCTCCGTCCGGGTCGCCGCACGCAGGCACGATGCCTCGGTGCGGGTCGACGGACCACCTGGGCTCGAGGATCCTGGTCGAGTGCCCCAGGCTACCGCGCCCGGTGGCCCGGGCCGGCAGGCGGCCCTGGCGACGCCCCCCGTGGGATCGACCCTGGGCCCGCGTGAGCGACGCCACGGAACTCCGCGGTAGCGTCGTTCGTCGGACGAGCGGGGCCCCGGACCGCCCGCCCGGCCCCGACGACCAGAAGGTGACCCATGAGCACGACGACGACCCCGATCCTGCGCGCCACCGGCCTCGCGGCCGGCTACGGAGGGCCCGACGTCGTGCACGGCATCGACCTCGACGTGACGCCGGGCGCCCCACCGGTCGGGATCGTCGGCGAGTCGGGCGCCGGGAAGTCCACGGTCGTGCGCGCGCTCGTCGGGCTCGTACGGCCGACGGCCGGCCACGTCACGTACGCCGGGCGGACCGTCACCAAGCTCTCGCGCCGGGACAAGAAGCAGTTCACCGCCGACGTCCGGCGCGTCTCGCAGGACGGCCTCGCGGGCATCGGCATCGACCCGCGCTGGACTGTGGACCGCACGCTGTCCGCGGCGCTCAAGGACGCGCGGCGTGCCGGCCGCCCGAGCGGCCGGTCCGTCGAGGACCTGCTCGGCGACGTCGCGCTCGAGCCCCGGTACGCGCCGCGCACGATCCACTCGCTCTCGGGCGGGGAGAAGCAGCGGGTCGCGCTCGCCGTCGCGCTCGCGACCCGCCCGCGCGCCCTGCTGCTCGACGAGCCGCTCACCGCCGTCGACCCGGCGATGCGGGGCGACGTCGTGCGGCACCTCGCCGACGCGACCGCCGACCTCGGCACCGCGGTGCTGCTCGTCTCGCACGACCTGGAGCTCGTCGAGCGGATGTGCCCCACCGTGCACGTGCTCGCCGACGGGACGTTCGTCGCCTCCGGGGCGCTGCGCGACGTCTTCGCCGGCACCGCCCCGGGGGCCGACCACCCGGCCGTGCGCGGGCTCGCGGAGGCCGCACCGCTCGCGGTCCAGCGCTTCCGCTGACGCTCCGGAAAAACTCGTCGGCGACGCGTGTCGAAAACCGGGGGACGCCGTCCGACGTCAGGGTGAACGCGCCTTCACGACACTAGGGTCGAGGAGGCACTCACCGAGGAGGAACGTCATGCGAGTCATGGTCATGATCAAGGGCAACGGGGCCGACGAGGACAAGATCGCCCCGACGCAGGAGATGCTCGCCCAGATGGGCGCGTACAACGAGGAGCTCGTCAAGGCGGGCATCATGCTCGACGGCCAGGGCCTGCAGCCCACGGCCAAGGCCGCGCGCGTCGTGTTCAGCGGGGGCGAGACGTCGGTCGTCGACGGTCCCTTCACCGAGTCCAAGGAGATCGTCGCCGGGTACTGGATCTGGCAGGTCTCCTCGCTCGAGGAGGCCGTCGAGTGGGCGCGCAAGTGCCCGAGCGACCCCAGCGTGGGGCTCGAGGAGGTCCTCGAGATCCGGCCGATCTTCGAGATCGAGGACTTCGGCGCCGAGTACACGCCCGAGCAGCGCGAGAAGGACGAGCGCCTCGCCGAGCAGATCCGCGCCCAGCAGGGCTCCTGAGCCCCGCCCGGACCGGGGCACGGCGATGACCGACGTCTCCCGCACCGTCGAGGCCGTGTGGCGCATCGAGTCGCCGCGGCTCGTCGCAGGCCTCGCGCGGACCCTGCGGGACGTCGGCCTCGCCGAGGAGGTGGCCCAGGAGGCGTTCGTCGCCGCGCTCGAGCAGTGGCCCGAGCAGGGCGTCCCGGACAACCCTGGCGCGTGGCTGACGACCGTCGCGCGCCGCCGCGCCGTCGACCTGGTCCGCCGCGAGCGCACGCGCGACGAGAAGTACGCGCGGCTCGCGGCGGACCTCGCCGCGCCGGGCCCGGGGACCGGTGGGGGGACGGCGGCCGTCGCGCACCCCGGCGACGGCGGCGCGGTGCTCGTGGGGTCGGTCCCGGCACCCGACGCGATCGTCGAGGACCCCGTGGGCGACGACCTGCTCGCGCTCGTGCTCGTCGCGTGCCACCCCGTGCTGCCGCGCGAGTCCCGCGTCGCGCTCACGCTGCGCCTCGTCGGGGGCCTGACGACGGACGAGGTCGCCCGCGCGTTCCTCGTCCCGTCCGCGACCGTCGGGCAGCGCATCTCGCGCGCGAAGCGGACGCTCGCCGAGGCGAACGTCCCGTTCGACGTCCCGCAGGCGGACGAGCTCGCCGCCCGTGTGCCCGCGGTGCTCGAGGTCGTGTACCTCGTGTTCTCCGAGGGGTATGCGGCGACGTCGGGCGACGCGTGGGTACGGCGCGAGCTCGCCGAGGACGCCATGCGCCTCGGGCGCGTGCTCGCCGGGCTGCTGCCGGGCGAGCCGGAGGTGCACGGGCTCGTCGCGCTCATGGAGCTCCAGGCGTCGCGGTTCGCGGCCCGCACCGGCCCCGACGGCGAACCCGTGCTCCTCGAGGACCAGGACCGTGCCCGCTGGGACCGGCTCCTCGTGCGGCACGGCCTCGCCGCGCTCGACCGCGCGCTCGCGCTCGGCACGCGCGCCGGGAAGGCGCTCGGCCCCTACTCGCTCCAGGCCGCGATCGCCGCGTGCCACGCGCGCGCCGCGACCTGGGCGGACACCGACTGGGAGGCGATCGTCGCGCTCTACGACGCGCTCGCGTCCGTCGCGCCCTCCCCCGTGGTCGAGCTCAACCGCGCCGTGGCCGTGGGGTACGCGGACGGTCCCGAGGCTGCGCTCGTCGTGCTCGACGCCGTCGCGGACGACCCGCGCCTCGCCCGCCACCACCTCTACGGCGCGGTGCGCGGCGACCTGCTCACGCGACTGGGCCGGCACGCCGAGGCGGCGGACGTGCTCGAACGCGCCGCGGGCCTCGCCCCGACCCGCCACGAGCGCCAGCTCCTCCTGGGACGCGCCGCCGCCGCGTCGTCGTCCGCGTCGTCCTGACCTCTGACCCCGAAGCCCAGGTGTCCCGGAGCCCCGGAGCAGAACGCCGGTCCGCCGAAGTAGAGCCCCGGTCCGCCGAAGTAGAGCCCCGGTCCGCCGAGGTAGAGCCCTGGTCGGCCGAGGTAGAGGCGTGGTTCGCCGAGGTAGAGCCCTGGTCCGTAGCGATCGAGGCGTGACTCTCGTGGCCGACGGCGTGCGGTCGGGTCTCGGTAGTCGGCCCGCCCATGGTCGTCACTCGTCCCGGCGTCAGCCCGCGGCGTCGGTTCGCGCATGCCTTGCCGTACGAGGCGCGGCCGTCACCCGACGGCGGTTGGCAGCCGACCGCCGTCGGGCATGACCACGGCTCTACCTCGGCGGACCGGGGCTCTACCTCGGGGGACCGCGGCTCTACCTCGGCCGACCACGGCTCTACCTCGGCGGACCAGGGTTCTACCTCGGCCGACCAGGGTTCTACCTCGCGTGACCGTGGCTCTACCTCGCGAGGGCGGACTCGATCGCGTCCGTCTCGTCGGCGGTGAGCGGGGGTGCCGAGAGGGCCGCGACGTTGTTCTCGAGCTGGCGCACGCTGCTCGCGCCGATGAGGGCGGACGTGACGCGGTCGTCGCGGAGCACCCAGGCGAGGGCGAGCTGGGCGAGGGTCTGGTCGCGGCCGGCGGCGATCTCGTTCAGCGCCCGGGCCCGCTCGAGGTAGGTCTCGTCGAGGTTCTGCTCGGACAGGAACGGGGAGTCGGGGCGCGCGGCGCGCGACCCCTCGGGCGCGGAGCCGGAGAGGTAGCGGTCGGTGAGCAGGCCCTGCTGGAGCGGCGAGAACACGATGGTGCCGACGCCGAGGTCGCCCACGACGTCGAGCAGCGACTCGCTCTGGACGCCGTCGTACCGGTCCTCGTGCGTGGGGTCCTCGACGTGGCGGTTGAGCATCGAGTAGCTCGGCTGGTGGATGAGCAGCGGGGTGCCGAGGTCGGCGAGGATCGCGGCGGCCTCGCGCGTGCGGGCCGGCGAGTAGTTGGAGACGCCGACGTAGAGCGCCTTGCCCTGCTGGACGGCGTCGTGCAGCGCCTGCATGGACTCCTCGAGCGGCGTGCTCGGGTCCGGGCGGTGGTGGTAGAAGACGTCCACGTAGTCGAGGCCCATGCGCGTCAGCGACTGGTCGAGCGACGACAGGAGGTACTTGCGCGAGCCGCCGTCGCCGTAGGGGCCGGGCCACATGTCGTACCCGGCCTTGGAGGAGATGACGAGCTCGTCGCGGTACGCGCCGAGGTCCTGGGCCAGGTGGCGGCCGAAGTTCTCCTCCGCGGAGCCGTACGGCGGGCCGTAGTTGTTGGCGAGGTCGAAGTGCGTGATCCCCAGGTCGAACGCGCGGCGCAGGACGGCGCGCTGCGTGTCGAACGGGTTGACGTCACCGAAGTTGTGCCACAGACCGAGCGAGATCGCGGGCAGGTCGAGGCCGCTGCGCCCCGTCCGGCGGTAGGTCATGGTGTCGTAACGGTCGTCGGCGGCGACGTAGCGCGGGGCGAGAGGCATGTGCCCATTCTGCCTCTCCGCCACGGCAGGGTCAGGCCGAGTCCCGCACGACGAGCACGGGGTCGAAGATCCTCGACGTGACGCGCTGCTCCCCGGCCTCGACCTGCTCCAGCAGGAGGCGCGCCATCTCGGCGGCCATCTCCTCCACGGGCTGCCGCACGGTGGTCAGGGCCGGGCGCGTCAGCGTGCCCGCGGGGCTGTCGTCGAACCCCACGACGGCGACGTCGTCGGGCACCCGACGCCCCTGCTCGCGCAGCGCGTGGACCGCCCCCTGCGCCATGACGTCGTTGGAGACGAAGACGCCGTCGAGCCCGGGCGCGGTCCGCAGGAGCTCGAGCATCGCGGCCTCGCCGCTCTCGACCGTGAAGTTGCCCTCGACGCTCGGCACGTACGCGTGACCCCGCCGAGCCATCGCGTCGCGGAAGCCGTCGAGGCGGTCCCGGGCGGCGAGCACGTCGAGGGGCCCCGAGACGACACCGACCGTCCGGCAGCCGCGGTCCAGCAGGTGGTGCGCGGCGAGCCGTGCGCCGTCGGCGTTCGCGACGTCGACGTAGCTCACCGGCAGGGGCCGCGGGGGCCGGGCGAAGAGCACCGTGGGTCTGCCCGTGGCCAGGAGCTGCTCGGGGAGCGGGTCGTCGGCGTGGGTGGAGACCAGGAGCGCGCCGTCGGCGTTGCCGAACCGCAGGTACGACACGACCTGTCGCCTCGCCTCGTCGCCGTCGGCGAGCATGAGCACCGGGTGGACGTCGTGCGGTCGCAGCGACCGCACGAACGAGCCGACGACGCGGCCGAAGAACGGGTCGGCGAGCAGGCGCGGCAGGTGCAGGCCGTCGTCGGGACCGGGCTCGGCGCCGGAGACGACGACCGCGACCGTCCCCGTGCGGCGCGTGACGAGCGAGCGCGCGGCGCGGTTGGGCACGTAGCCCGTCGTCGCGACGGCCTCCAGGACGACCTCCTGGACCGCGGGCGCGACCTTGCGCTTGCCGTTGACGACGCGCGAGACCGTCGCGCGCGAGACGCCCGCCACCCGGGCGACGTCGTCGAGCGTCGGCGCCCGGTGCTGCACGTCCTCGCTCACGTCACCGACGATAGCAGGGGTAAGAGCGCTTTCCCCGTCGGCTTCCCGTCGCACACCCTCCGAGCGCCGAGATCGTTTCTTACTAACTGGTTTGTCAGAGTTAGTGCCCGTTTTACACCCGTTTAGGATGTTTTTCCCGGCACATCGATGTCCCTCTGCGCTTGACAGCCCTGGTCAGCGGGTGAAAACTCGGGGCTCGGGTAAGAGCGCTCTCCCACGCTTCACACCTCAGCCGCGGCGCCGCGGCTGGGGGCACGGCTCGACGACGAACTGTGCCCCGGGTCGACGCCGACCTGGGGCGGACGGAGAGGTAGACGAACACGATGCGCACCACATCCCCCACCGCCCCCGGGCGGCCCCGCAGACGCCGAGCGGCTCGCGCCGCGCTCGCCGCGCTGGCCTCCGGCGCACTCGCGGGTGCGGCGCTGGTCGTGCCGGCGACGACCGCGAGCGCCGAGCCGGTGCTCCTGTCCCAGGGCAAGCCCGCCACGGCGTCGTCCGTCCAGGACGACTGGGCCGGGTACTCCGCGGACAAGGCGGTCGACGGCGACCTCGGCACGCGCTGGTCCAGCGCCTGGAGCGACCCCCAGTGGCTCCGGGTCGACCTGCAGCAGGACGCGAGCGTCGACCGGGTCGAGCTGGTCTGGGAGGGCGCCTACTCCTCCGCGTACCAGGTCCAGGTCTCCGACGACGCCTCGGCGTGGCGGACGCTCTACTCCACGACCCAGGGCGACGGCGGCACGGACGTGCTCGACGTCGACGGCGAGGGTCGCTACGTGCGCGTCCTGTCGACCGCGCGGCCGGGCGGCTACGGCCACTCGCTCTACGAGTTCCGCGTGTTCGGCGAGGCGGGCGGCTCGGGCCCGACCGACCCCACGGACCCGACCGACCCCGGTGACCCGACCGACCCGTTCCCCGACTACGTGCACCCCGGCCACCCGACGGTCCCGGTCAAGGACTCGGGACCGAGCGTCGTGAAGGTCGTCGGCGGGAACGGCGACTGGGACCTCCAGGTGGACGGCCAGCCGTACACCGTGCGCGGGTTCACGTGGGGCGGCACGAGCGCCGAGGAGACCGGTCCGCGCATGCAGGGCCTCGCCGACATCAACGGCAACACGACCCGCACGTGGGGCACGGGAGCGGACTCGCGCGCGATCTTCGACGCCGCGGCCGCCCACGACGTCCGCGTCATCGCCGGCTTCTGGCTCCTGCCCGGCGGCGGCCCGGGGTCGGGCGGCTGCATCGACTACCGCACCGACACGGCCTACAAGAACGACACGAAGGCCGACATCCTGCGCTGGGTCCAGGAGTACAAGAACCACCCGGCCGTGCTCATGTGGAACATCGGCAACGAGGCGATCCTCGGCCTGCAGAACTGCTACTCCGGCACCGACCTCGAGGAGATCCGCAAGGCCTACGCGTCGTTCGTCAACGAGGTGAGCGTCGCGGTCCACGCGATCGACCCGAACCACCCGACGTCGAACACCGACGCGTGGACCGGCG
This sequence comes from Cellulosimicrobium sp., assembly GCA_029256625.1. GTDB lineage: Bacteria > Actinomycetota > Actinomycetes > Actinomycetales > Cellulomonadaceae > Cellulosimicrobium. The sequence goes on from JAQSXO010000012.1 coordinate 12,252, forward strand.
CGTGGCCGTACATCCGCGACAACGCGCCCGACCTCGACCTGCTGTCCATCAACGCCTACGGCGACGTGTGCAGCATCGCCGAGGCGTGGGAGGCGGGGAACTACGGCAAGCCGTACGTCCTCACCGAGGGCGGCGCGGCCGGCGAGTGGGAGGTGCCGGACGACGCGAACGGCGTCCCGGACGAGCCGACCGACATCGAGAAGAGCCGCGCGCTGCCGCTGTCGTGGAAGTGCCTCATGGAGCACGAGGGCAAGGCGCTCGGCGCCACGTTCTTCCACTACGGCGTCGAGGGCGACTTCGGCGGCGTGTGGTTCAACGTCACGCCCGGCAACAACAAGCGCCTCGGCTACCACGCGATCGCCAAGACGTGGGGCGTCGACCTCACGGGCGTGAACACGGCCCCGCGCATCACCGGCATGACGATCCCGGGCTCGACGTCCGTGACCGCCGGCGCCACGCTCGACTTCGACCTCGCCGCGACCGACCCCGACGGCGACCCGATCAACTACGTCGCGTTCTTCAACAGCAAGTACGTCGACGGCGCGGGCGGCCTCGCCTGGACCGAGCTCACGAGCAAGGGCGCGGGGAAGTTCTCGGTCACCGCACCGTCGCGGCTCGGCGTGTGGAAGCTCTACGTCTGGGCCGAGGACGGGAAGGGGAACGTCGGCGTCGAGACGCGCTCGTTCCGCGTCGTCGCACCGCCCGTCGCGGGGACCAACATCGCGCAGGGCAAGACCACGACGGCGTCGAGCTTCGACCCCTGGAACGGCAACTGGTCCCCCGGCCAGGCGACCGACGGCGACCAGGGCACGCGCTGGGCGAGCGACTGGGACGACGACGAGTGGCTGACGGTCGACCTCGGCTCCGTCCAGGCGTTCCAGCACGTCCAGCTCGTCTGGGAGTCGGCGTTCGGCAAGGCCTACTCGATCCAAACCTCGAACGACGGGCAGTCCTGGACGACGCTCCGCACGGTCACGGACGGCGACGGCGGGGTCGACAGCCTCGACGTCGCGGGCAGCGGCCGCTACGTGCGGCTCGACCTCGACGCGCGCGGCACCCAGTGGGGCTACTCGCTGTTCGAGCTCGGCGTCTACCAGCGCTGACACACACGTCCGGGTGGGGGCGGCGGCAACCGCCCCCACCCGGCACGGCGCCCGGAGACGCCGGGCGTGCCCATCAATCCGCGCAGCGTCGCGCGCTCCTGCCCGAGAGGCTCCGCAGCGCGCGACGACCTCGAAGGAGGAAGCATGCACGGCACGACACGCACCACCACGCTAGCGCCTCCCCGGCACGGCAGACGCCGCGCCGGGACGCACCGACGCCGGGTCGCCGCGACCATGACCGGCGTCCTCGTCGCGTCGACCTCGGTCGTCGTCACGACGAGCGCCGCGGCCGCCCCGGAGACCCTGCTCTCCCAGGGTGCGCTCACGGCCGCGTCGAGCTCCGAGTCCGGCGGCCTGGGGCCGCGGTTCGCGGTCGACGGCGACCGGTCCACGCGCTGGGCGAGCCAGCCGAGCGACGACCAGTGGCTCCGCGTCGACCTCGGCGAGGCGCACGACCTCGACCGCGTGGTCCTCGACTGGGAGGCCGCGTACGGCAAGGACTTCACGCTCCAGGTGTCGCCCGACGGGCAGTCCTGGACCACCGTCGCGACGGTCGCCGACGGGACGGGCGGCGTGCAGTCGTTCGACGTCGACGTGACGGGGCGCTACGTCCAGGTGGTCGGCACCGAGCGCGGCACGCAGTACGGCTACTCGCTGTACGAGCTCCAGGTGTTCGGCGACGGCGACGCGCCGGACCCCGAGAGCCCGCCGGAGTGGGACGACGAGGTCACGCACCACGAGTTCCAGGCCAACTGCTCGTTCTCGCACTTCCTGCCCGACGACCCGATCGTCTTCCCGGGGCAGCCCGGGAGGTCGCACCTGCACACGTTCGTCGGCAACCGCGTGACCGACGCGTTCACCGTCCCGGAGGACCTGTTCGAGAACACCGACTCGACCTGCACGGTCCCGCAGGACCACTCGTCGTACTGGTTCCCCGCGATCGAGAAGAACGGCGTGCCGATCGAGCCCGACATCCCCATGACGATCTACTACAAGTCGGGGATCGACGACTACACGAAGGTCAAGCCCTTCCCGCCGGGCCTGCGCTTCGTCGCGGGCGACATGATGGCGACGTACGACGAGTTCCGGACCGCGCCGGGCGCCGTCGAGGGCTGGGAGTGCGGCGACATCTCGAAGAGCTGGGACATCCCGGCCCACTGCCCCGAGGGCACCCAGCTCAACATCCGCTACCAGGCCCCGAGCTGCTGGGACGGCATGCACCTCTCCCCCGACGCCTCCGCGCACATGGGCCACGGCGCGCACATGGCGTACCCCGTGGACGGGCAGTGCCCCATGACGCACCCGATCGCGGTCCCGATGATCGAGTTCAAGATCGCGTGGCCGGTGAGCGGTGACATGTCCGACGTGCGGCTCGTGAGCGGCTCCGACCAGTCGTGGCACTACGACTTCATCAACGGCTGGGAGCCCGAGGTGCTCGAGCGCCTCGTGGAGCACTGCATCAACGGCGGGCTCCAGTGCAACCCGCGCGGGTACGACCTCTACAAGCCGCACCGCGGCACCGTCCTCGACGAGGACTACCAGCTCGTCGGCTGACACCCCCACCGCCCGACGGGCGCGGCGTCGTCGACCACGACGGCGCCGCGCCCGGGGCACGGCCGTGCCCGTGGCACGACCCACCGACCCGAAGAAGGCAGGACCATGCACCTCCGATCCCCGGCCAGGCTCCGCCTGGCCTCCCTCGCCGCCGCGGTGACCGCGGCGTGCGTCGCGGCGCCGCTCGTGGCGGCGGCGACACCCGTTGCCGCCGCGGCGGCACCCGTCAACCTCTCCCAGGGCAAGCCTGCGAGCGCCTCGAGCGTGCAGGGCGACTACGCCGCCGCACGGGCCGTCGACGGCGACCTGGACACCCGCTGGGGCAGCGAGTTCGCCGAGGGCCAGTGGCTCCAGGTCGACCTCGGCCAGGTCTCGACCCTCTCCTCCGTCGCCCTGAGCTGGGAGGGCGCCTACGGCAAGGGCTTCCGCATCGAGGCGTCCGACGACGGCACGACCTGGCGCACGCTGCGGACCGTCAGCGACGGCACGGGCGGGCAGCAGACGCTGCCCGTGTCCGGGACCGGGCGCTACGTGCGCCTGCTCGGCACCGAGCGCGGCACCGGCTACGGCTACTCGCTGTGGGAGCTCCAGGTGTTCGGCACGCCCGGGACCGACGGCGGCACCGTCGACCCGGGCGACCCCGGCGACCCGGGCGACGACTGCACGACGAACGCCGCGCTCGGGAAGGCGGCGACGGCGTCGTCCACCGAGGGCGCGTACGCGGCTGGTCTCGCGGTGGACGGCAAGGCCGACACCCGCTGGAGCAGCACGTTCTCCGACGCGCAGTGGCTCCAGGTCGACCTGGGCGCGATCACGCCGGTCTGCGGGATCGAGATCGACTGGGAGGGCGCCTACGGCAAGGGCTTCCGCGTCGAGGCGTCCGACGACGGCGCCCTGTGGCGCACGCTCCGCACGGTGACCGACGGGACCGGCGGCAAGCAGGTCCTCGACGTCACCGGGTCCGGTCGCTACGTCCGGATCGTCGGCACCGCGCGCGGCACCGGCTGGGGCTACTCGATCTGGGAGCTGCGCGTGCTGACGACGGGCGACGACACCGAGAACCCGGGGCCCGGCGGTCCCATCGAGGGTGGTGGCGACCTCGGGCCGAACGTGCACGTGTTCGGCCCCGGCACCCCGGTGGCCGACATCCAGGCCACCGTCGACGCCGCGTACGCGGCGCAGGAGGAGAGCCAGTTCGGCCTGCGCCGCGACCAGTTCCTCTTCGAGCCCGGCACCTACCCCGTGCACGTCGACGTCGGCTTCAACACCGCGGTCAACGGCCTCGGCAAGAACCCCGACGACGTGAACATCACCGGCGGCGTCTGGGCCGACGCGGAGTGGTTCGAGGGGAACGCGACGCAGAACTTCTGGCGCTCGATCGAGAACCTCGCCGTCACCCCGACGGGCGGCGACATGCGCTGGGCCGTCTCGCAGGCCGCGCCCATGCGCCGCATCCACGTCAAGGGCAACCTCATGCTGCACTCGTCGCGCTACGGGTGGGCGTCGGGCGGCTTCACCGCCGACTCGATCGTCGACGGCCAGGTCCGCGGCTACACCCAGCAGCAGTGGTACACGCGCGACTCGACGCTGCGCGGCGGCTGGGACGGCACGCTGTGGAACATGGTGTTCTCCGGCACCGAGAACGCCCCGCCGACGACGTTCCCCGAGCCCGCCGTCACCACGCTCGACACCACCGGCACGGTCCGCGAGAAGCCGTACCTGTACCTCGACGGCGACGACTACGCCGTCTTCGTCCCGTCGCTGCGCGAGGGCACGCGCGGCGCGACGTGGAAGAACGGCTCCACGCCCGGCACGTCGATCCCGCTCGGCGACTTCTACGTCGCGCACCCGGGCGACACCGCCGAGCACATCAACGCGGCGCTCGACCAGGGCCTCCACCTCCTGCTCACCCCGGGCGTCTACCAGCTGGACGAGACGATCGAGGTGAACCGCGCCGACACGGTCGTGCTCGGCCTCGGCTACGCGACCATCGTGCCGACCGCGGGGCAGACCGCGCTCCAGGTCGGCGACGTCGACGGCGTCCGGGTCGCGAGCGTCCTGTTCGACGCCGGGGCGGCCGAGTCCCCGAGCATGCTCACCGTGGGCACGGACGGGTCGAGCGCCGACCACGCCGACGACCCGATCTCGATCCACGACGTGTTCGTGCGCGTCGGCGGCGCCCACGCGGGCCGCGTCGACAGCGCGATCGTCATCAACGCGGACGACACGATCGTCGACCACATCTGGTCCTGGCGCGGCGACCACGGCGAGGGCATCGGCTGGGACGTCAACACCGCCGACCACGGCCTCGTGGTCAACGGCGACGACGTCGACGGCTACGGCCTCTTCGTCGAGCACTACCAGAAGTACAACACCCTGTGGAACGGCGAGCGGGGGCGCACGATCTTCTACCAGAACGAGCTGCCCTACGACCCACCGAACCAGGCGGCGTGGAACCACGACGGCATCCGCGGATGGGCCGCGTACAAGGTCGCGGACCACGTGAAGTTCCACGAGGCGTGGGGTCTGGGCTCCTACTGCGTCTTCACCTCGGACGCGTCCATCGTCTCCGACAACGGGTTCGAGGTCCCGATCACCCCGGGCGTGCGGATGCACTCGCTGCTGACCGTCTCGCTCGGCGGGGTCGGCACGTACGAGCACGTCATCAACGGCGTCGGCCCCCGCGCCAGCGGCGTGGAGACCGTCCCGGCGAAGGTCGTCAGCTACCCGTAGGCGGGTGGGAAGCATCGCCGTCGGCCCGGTGCAGGGGCCGGGCCGACGGCGACCGCTCGTCAGCGGGTCGGGGTCTCCACGACCTGGCCCGCCCAGGCGAACCCGCCGCCGAAGCCGAAGAGCAGGGCCGGGACGCCCGCGGGGATCTTGCCGGCGTGCCACCACTTGGAGAGCCCGAGCGGGATGGACGCGGCAGACGTGTTGCCGGACTCGACGATGTCGGTGACGACGATCTTGGACTCCAGCCCGAGCGACTTCGCGAGCGGCTCGATGATGCGCAGGTTCGCCTGGTGCGCGACGAGCACGTCGATGTCGTCGAGCGAGACGCCGGAGCGCTCCACGACGGAGCGCGCGCGGTCGGCGGCGCGCGTGATGGCCCACTTGAAGACGGCGCGGCCGTCCTGGGCGAACGTGTCGGCCGGCGACTCGATGAGCACGGCGGGCGTGAGGTCGGGCTCGGAGCCCCAGGTCACGGGGCCGACGCCCGGCTCGTCCGTCGCGCGCAGCACGGCCGCGCCCGCACCGTCGGCCGTGAGGATGCACGTGCTGCGGTCGGTCCAGTCGGTGAACGCGGTGAGCTTCTCCGCGCCGACCACGACGGCGGTGCGGGCGGAGCCGGCGCGGATCGCCTGGTCGGCGAGGCCGACGGAGTGGGCGAACCCGGAGCACGCGACGTTGACGTCGAGCACGGCGGGCCCGACGACGCCGCGCAGGTCGAGCTCGGAGGCCTCCTCGGGAGTGGACTGCCCGGGCATGACTCCCGTGCGCAGGTGGTAGGCGACGCGGCCCGCGGTGTTGGGCGAGCGGTCCGTCGCGGTGGCGGTCGCGACGATCACGAGGTCGACCTCGGCCGGGTCGACGCCCGCGTCGTCGAGCGCGTGGCGCGCGGCCGCGGTGGCCATGTCGGCGACCGTCGTGTCGTCGTCGGCGACGTGCCGCGTGACGATCCCCGTCCGCGAGCGGATCCACTCGTCGTTGGTCTCGACGAGCTGCGCGATGTCGTCGTTCGTCAGCGTCTTCTCGGGCTGGAAGTGACCGAGGCCGGCGATGCGCGACCCGGCCGCGCCGGTGGCGGGAGTGAGCATGAGGTCGATCATGTCACGCAGCCGGCGGCCCCAGGACCGGGTCCTCAGGCCTCAGGTGACCGTGCCGAGCTGCCACGGGACGAACTCCTCGCCGCCGAGGTCGAGCTCCTCGCTCGCCGTCTGCTCCCCCGAGGCGACGGCGAGGATGCGCGCGAAGATCTCGTCGCCCACCTCCTCGAGCGTCGCGACGCCGTCGACGATCCTTCCGCAGTCGACGTCCACGTCGTCGCCCATGCGCGCGTAGAGCTCGCTGTTGGTCCCGAGCTTGATGCTCGGGGTCGGCTTGCAGCCGAACACGGACCCGCGGCCCGTCGTGAAGCACACGACGGTCGCCCCGCCCGCGACGAGGCCCGTGACGGAGACGGGGTCGTAGCCGGGGGTGTCCATGAAGACGAAGCCCTTGGTGTCGAGCGGCTCGGCGTACTCGTGCACCGCGGCGAGGTCGGCCTGCCCGCCCTTGGCGACGGCGCCGAGCGACTTCTCGAGGATCGTCGTGAGTCCGCCGGCCTTGTTTCCGGGCGACGGGTTGTTGTCGAGCGTGCCACCGCCGGCGGCGGCGTAGCACTGCCACCACTCGAGCCGGTCGAGCAGGCGCTGCCCGACCTCGGGCGTGACGGCGCGGCGCGTGAGCAGGTGCTCGGCGCCGAACACCTCGGGCGTCTCCGCGAGCGCCGACGTGCCGCCGTACGCGACGAGGCGGTCGGACGCGATCCCGAGCGCG
>JAQSXO010000350.1 GCA_029256625.1 Cellulosimicrobium sp.
CGCGGGGCCCCGCCGGGTCGGGGGACGCCCCGGCGGGCGGGCAAAAGGTGGCGCCGGCCGGCAGGGTGGGCGCGCTGCCGGCTCGGCGCCGCACCCAGGCTACGAAGCGCGCACCCCGCGCCGACAGGGACCATGGTCCCGGATCCGGGACCGCCTTGGGCCGCTGCCGAGCGATGCGCTCCCGCTCGAGCGCTGCGTCCGGGGACGCGTCCGTCGCGCACGGACGCAGCGCTCGCCGTCGGGCCGGGTCCGCCCGTCCGGTGGGTCGTCCCGGCGGTGCGGGCGTCCCCGCCTAAGATCTGGGGGCGCCCGCGCTCCCCGCGGCGCCGACCGGCCCGAGCCCCGCCCCCCGAGAGGACCTGCGTGCAGCACGACGACGTCGACTCCCTGCGACGGTCGAGCGCGGCGTGGCGGCTCCTGCGCGCGGACACGGCGCCGCTCGTGCTGTCGTTCCTCGGATCGCTGTTCGTCGAGGACAACGTGCGCGCGATCCCCGAGAGCGAGCTCGTCGCGCGGCTCGACGACCACCTGTGGGCGGTCGACGGCCGGTCCGCCCGGGCGTCCGGCTCGGAACCGCGCTACCCCCGTGCCCCGCAGGCGTACGTCGACCACTGGGCCCACCCGGACCAGGGGTGGCTGCGCGCCTGGTACCCGCCGGGGTCCGGCGAGCCGCACTACGACGCGACGCCCGCCGTCGAGCAGGCCGTGCGCTGGGTCGCGTCGCTGCGCGGGCGCGGGTTCGTGGGCACGGAGTCACGGCTCAACACGGTCTTCGAGCTCCTGCGTCAGCTCGCCGTCGGGACGCAGACCGACCCGGCGGAGCGTCTGCGCGAGCTCGAGGAGCGGCGCGCCGCCATCGACGAGGAGATCGCGCAGGTGCGCGCCGGGCGCGTCGCCGTGCTCGACGCCGCGGCACAGCGCGACCGCTACCAGCAGCTCACGCAGACCGCGGCCGACCTGCTCTCGGACTTCCGCGAGGTCGAGGCGAACTTCCGCTCGCTCGACCGCGAGCTGCGCGAGCGCATCACCGGCTGGGACGGCGCCAAGGGCGAGCTGCTGGAGGAGGTCGTGCGGTCGCGCACCGCGATCGCGGAGTCCGACCAGGGCCGCTCGTTCCACGCGTTCTACGACTTCCTGCTCGACCGTCGCCGCCAGGAGGAGTTCGCCGCGCTCGTCGAGCGCGTGCAGTCCCTCGACGCGATCGCGCCCGACGTCGTCCGGCCGGCGCCCGAGGGCTCGGGGGCCGTCGTGGACGCCGCCGCGGCGCAGGCCGTGGCCCGCGAGCAGGAGCACCGCCGGCTGCGGCGCGTCCACTACGACTGGCTCGACGCCGGCGAGCGCACGCAGGCGACCGTGCGGACGCTCTCGGAGCAGCTCCGCCGCTTCCTCGACGACCAGGTGTGGCTCGAGAACCGGCGCGTCATGGACATCCTGCGCGGCGTCGAGGCCAAGGCGCTCGCCGCGCGCGACGTCCGCCGCGGGCCGGGCGGCCCGCCGGGCATGGCGATCGACGCCGTCGCCCCGGACGTCGTGCTGCCGACGGAGCGGCCGCTGTTCACGCCGCGACCCACGGCACGGCTCGACTCCGACCACGTCGAGGTCGGCGACGACGACTTCGAGGTCGACGCGCTCTACGACCAGGTGCACGTGGACCCCGAGCGGCTCTCGCGCACGGTCCGGGCGACGCTCACCGCCCCGGGCGGACCGGGAGAGGTCGCGTTGGCCGACCTGCTCGAGGCCGCGCCGCTCGAGCACGGCCTGGCCGAGCTCGTGACGTACCTGTCGCTGGAGGACCCGCGCTTCGTCGTCGTGCACGACGACGAGCGCACCGACGAGGTGCGCTGGGAGGGCGAGGCCCCGGCGGGGCCGGTCGCCGAGGACGGCACGCCGGACCCGGTGGTCCGCGTCGCGCGCCTGCCGCGCGTCACGTACGCGCGGCGCACAGGGCCGGGCGGCGTGGCCTCGCCGGCGCCGCGCGACCCCGTCCCGGGCGGCCCGTCCGCGACCCGACCCGACGAGAACCGCCACGACACCGCCGACCCCGCCCCGGAGGAGACCCCGTGAGCACCACCCGCACCGCGCGCGACCCGGAGCTGTCCGTCGTCGTGACCTCGCTGCTCAAGGGCGTCGTCTACCGCGAGTCCGGCGAGTCGCTGTGGCGCGACCTGCTCGCGCGCGAGGCGCAGGTGCGCGACACCGTCGCGATGATGGGCCTGCAGGTCGTCGTCGACGAGGGCGACGGCTACGCCTACCTGCGCTCGCAGCCCGAGCACGAGCGCGACGAGCGCGTGCCCCGCCTGATCCCGCGCCGCGAGCTGCCGTTCGACGTGAGCCTGCTGCTCGCCCTCCTGCGCAAGCGGCTCGCGCAGGCGGACTCCGAGGGTGGCCAGACGCGCCTCGTGCTCGCGCGCACGGAGATCGTCGACCTGCTGCGCGTGTTCCTCGCGCAGGACGCGGGCGCCGCCGCCAACGAGGCGCGGCTCGTCGACCGGGTCGACGGTCTGGTGCGACGCGTCGTGGAGCTCGGCTTCCTGCGGCCCGCGGGTCGTCCCGACTCGGACGGCGCGCCCGACGGCGGGACCGCCCCGGGCGAGGACGGCGACCCGGCCGTGGGCGACGCGCGGCGGTACGAGGTGCGCCGCATCCTCAAGGCGTTCGTGGACGCCCAGTGGCTCGCGGACTTCGACGCGCGCCTCGCGCAGTACCTGGAGCTCGCCGCGGAGGGTGCCGGCCCGGGGTCGCGCGCGGACGCGACGGGCACGACGACGAGGACGGTGGCGTGATGGAGGGCCTGTTCAGCGCGGTCGAGCTGCACGACCCGGCGGCGGACCTCGACGCCCGGGCGGGGTTCCGCCTCGAGCGGCTCGAGGTGCTCAACTGGGGCACGTTCGACCAGCGCGTGTGGGCGTTCGACCTCGACGGCCGCAACGCGCTCCTCACGGGCGACATCGGGTCGGGCAAGTCGACGATCGTCGACGCGGTGACGACGCTGCTCGTGCCGTCGCACCGGATCTCCTACAACAAGGCCGCCGGGGCGGGCGCGCGCGAGCGGTCGCTGCGCTCGTACGTCGCGGGGCACTACAAGTCCGAGCGCGACGAGGCGACGGGCACGACGCGCCACGTGGGGCTGCGCGAGCGCGGCACGTACTCGGTGGTGCTCGGGCGGTTCTCCAACCGCGGGTTCGACCAGGAGGTCACGCTCGCCCAGGTGTTCTGGCTCGCCCCGGGGCAGTCGGGCCAGCCGGACCGGTTCTTCGTCACGGCGGACCGGCCGTTGACGATCACCGAGGACTTCGCGGGGTTCGGCGGCGACGTGGCGGCGCTGCGGCGACGGCTGCGCGAGGCGGGCGCCCAGGTGCGCGACCACTTCCCCGAGTACGGCCGCGACTTCCGCCGCCTGCTCGGCATCCCGTCGGACCAGGCGATGGACCTGTTCCACCAGACCGTGTCCATGAAGTCGGTCGGCGACCTCGGCGAGTTCGTGCGCGAGCACATGCTGGAGCCGTTCGACGCGGACCGCTGGACGGACCGGCTCGTCGCGCACTTCGACGACCTCACGAGCGCGCACGACGCCGTCGTGCGGGCCACCGCGCAGATCGAGCGCCTCGCGCCGCTGCTCGCGGACTGCGACGCGCACGACGCGCTGGGGGAGCGCGCCGCGGCGCTCGTGGCCCGGCGCGACGCCCTGCGCGCGTTCACGGCGTCGCGTCGCGTGGCCGACCTCGACGAGCTCCTCGGCGCGCTCGACGAGCGTGTCGCGGACGGCGAGACCCGGCGCCGGCGCGTCGCCGACGAGCTCGGGCTCGTCGTGGCCGAGCGGCAACGGCTCGAGCTCGAGCGCGCGGGCCACGGCGGCGACCGCCTCGCCGCGATCGAGGGCGAGGTCGCGCGCCGCGAGCTAGAGCGTGCCGCGCGTGAGCGCCGCGTCGCCCAGCTCGCGGGCTACGCCGCCGCGGCCGGCCTCACGCTCGGAAGCCCCGAGGGCGTCGACCCCGAGGCGGCGGCCGTGGCCGCCGCGCTCGTCGACGCCGAGGCGTTCGCCGCGCTGCGGCGCGGGGCCGACGACGCCGCGGTGCGCGTGCGCGACGACCTCGCCCGGGCGGAGGAGCGGGTGAGCGAGGTCGCGGCCGAGGTCCGCGCGGTCGAGCAGGAGACCGCCGACGTCAAGGCCGAGCTCGCGAGCCTCGC
>JAQSXO010000351.1 GCA_029256625.1 Cellulosimicrobium sp.
GGTGTTCGTCATGGTGGGCCTCCTCGGTTCTGCCCACTACTTCACACCGCCGCGCTTGAACGAGGCTTGAACGAGCCTGGGAGTTCGCTGCGAGTTCTGGGCCGCGTCGTCAGCGGTCCGCCGTGAGCGCCGCGCGGACGGCGTCGCGCACCCGCTCCCCCAGGCGCAGTCCGGCCTCTCGCCGCTCCGCCCGGGACACGCGCACCTCCAGCACCTGGACGCCGTGGCTCGGAGCCGCGAGCGCGTGCCGCAGCGAGGGGACGTCCTGCACGAGCTGGTGGTCCACGCCGTACCCGGCGCAGAGCTGGGCGAGGGTCGCCCCGTGCGGGGTCGCGAAGACCCGCTCGAACGTGCGCCCCGCCGCCTCGGACGTCTCCCCGAGCCCGCCCGGTTCGAGACCGGCGAAGATCGAGCCGCCGTCGTCGTTCACGACGACGAGCTGCAGGTCGACGTGCGGCTCGTGCGGACCGCGCAGGAGGCCGCCCGCGTCGTGCAGGAACGTGAGGTCACCGAGCAGCGCGCGCGTGCGTCGGTGCGGGCGGGCGGTGGCCACCGCCGCGCCGAGCGCGGTGGACACGGTGCCGTCGATCCCGGCGAGCCCTCTGTTCGCCAGGACCCGCGGCGACCCGGGGTCGAGCCCGAGCACGAGGCTCAGGTCGCGCACGGGGTTGGAGGACCCGACCACGAGGAGGTCGTCCGGTTCGCACGATCCGACGACGGCGCGCGCGACGCTCGGGCCGTCGGTCAGCATCCCGTCGGTCGCCGCGGCGACGACCTCCGCGGCACCCTCCGACGCCGCGCGCCAGCGCGCGAGCCACCCCGGGTCGGTCGCGTGGACCGACGTCGGCCCGGGCGCGAGCTCGGACGGGGCCGGGACACCCGGGCGCGGGTCGAGCCACCGCTCGGGTACCGCTGTCAGGACCATGGAGGCGTTGCGCGCGGCGTCGGGCCACGGGCCGGCCCCCGGCGCGACGACGCTCACCTCGACGTCGGGCCGCCCGAGCAGGCGCTGCACGGGCCGCGAGAGCGTCGGACGGCCGAGCACGACGACGTGCTCCACGCCGTCCACGAGCTCGTCGACCCCGAGCACGAGCGCGTGCGCGACGACCAGGTTCGGGCCGCCCGAAGCGCCCGAGGACGGCTCCGCGAGCAGCGGCCAGCCGCGCGCCTCGGCGAGGTCGCGCGCGACGCGGCCCGCGCCGTCGCCCGCGACGACGACGGCCCGTCCGCCGGGCACCGGCACGGCGACGGGCGCGACCGGCGCGCCGAGGAGCGGGGTGTCGTCGCGCGGCTGCAGGCCCGACGGCACGGGCGGCACTGCGGCGGGCAGCACGACGGCCGAGCGGACACCGCGCGGGTCGGGACCCGGAGCGGCGACCGCGTCGGTGCCGGTCGCGACGCCGGGGACGAGGGGTTCGCGGTACGCGAGGTCGATGTGCACCGGGCCGGGGTGCCCCGAGCGCGCGCCGACCGCCTCGGCGAGCGCCCGCGTCGCGACGGCGAGGAGGTCGCGCACCTCGCCCGGGCGGCCGTCGGGGGCCGGGACGTCCGCGGCGAACCGCACCGCCGCGCCGAAGATCCCCGCCTGGTGGGTCGTCTGGTTCGCGCCCGTGCCGCGCAGCTCGTGCGGCCGGTCGGCGGTGAGCAGCACGAGCGGGACCCCCGTGTGGTGCGCCTCGAGCACGGCGGGGTGGAGGTTCGCGACGGCCGTCCCGGACGTCGTGACGACCGCGACCGGACGGCGCAGCGCGACGCCGCCGCGCACGACCGGACCCGCGCCGCGCGAGAGGCCGACGGCGAGGAAGCCGGCCGCGCGCTCGTCGACCCGCACGTGCAGCGTGAGGTGCCCGAGGTCGGAGGCCGCCGCGAGCGCGTAGGCGAGCGGTGCGCTGCGGGACCCGGGCGCGAGGACCACGTCGGCGACGCCCGCGAGCGCGAGGCGGTGCACGAGCGCGAACGCGCTGCGCACCGCGGGCGGTTGCGCGTCCAGGCCGTCGAGCAGAGCGTCGAGGTCCGAGCCGCCGGGCGGCGTCCCGGCGACCGGGCCGGGCGGGGTCCCGATCGCGCTCATCGCGCACCTCCCGCGAGCACCAGGCCGGCGACGCGGTCGAGCCGTTCGCGCCAGCGGCGGTCGGTGTCCTCGTCGGGCGCGGTGGCCGCGAGCGCCGCGGCGGAGGGCTCGGGGCGGACGACGCGCAGCGCGCCGTCGACGGGCACGAGCGGCGGGTCGGCCACGTCGGCGACGAAGAGGTTCACGGTCGCGAGCCCGCACGCGTAGGGCAGCTCGGGGAGCGCGGCCGCGAGCGCGACCCCCGCGGCGATGCCGACCGAGGACTCGAGCGCCGACGACACGACGACCGGGAGCCCGACCTGCTCGGCGAGGTCGAGGCACGCGCGCACGCCGCCGAGCGGCTGCACCTTGAGCACGACGACGTCCGCTGCGTGGGCGCGCACCACCGCGAGGGGGTCGGCGGCGCGGCGGATCGACTCGTCGGCGGCGACCGGAACCGCGGCGTCGCCCCGCTGCCCGCGCCGCACGGCCGCGAGCCCCGCGACGTCCGCGCAGGGCTGCTCGACGTACTCCAGCCCGCCCGCTGCGCGGTCGAGCGCGGGGAGCCGGCGCAGCGCCTCGTCGACGTCCCACGCGCCGTTCGCGTCGACGCGCACGCGCCCACCCGGGCCGAGCGCGTCGCGCACGGCCTCGAGGCGCGCGACCTCGGCCCCCAGGGGTTCGAGCGCGCCGTCGGCTCCGCGCTGTGCGACCTTCACCTTCGCGGTGCGGCACCCCCCGGACGTGGCGACGAGCTCGCGCGCGCGCTCCGGCCCGACCGCGGGGACGGTGACGTTGACGGGTACGCGGTCGCGCACGGCGTCCGGCCAGCCCTGGTGCGCGGCCTCGTGCGCCGCGCGCAGCCAGGCCGCCGACTCGGCGTCGTCGTAGTCCCAGAACGGGGAGAACTCTCCCCAGCCCGCGTCCCCGCGCAGCAGCACGCCGTCGCGCGCGTCGAGCCCGCGGAACCGCGTGGTCAGAGGGGTGCGGTAGACGACGGTCTCGAGGGGGTCGGGCACGCCTTCCAGGCTAGGCCACCGCGGGCGGTCCCACGTCGCCGGCGGTGGGGCGTCAGCTCGCGCGTGGGCGGCCCACGAGCTCGCCGACGAGCTGCACGGCGAGCTCGCGCACGTCGCGACCCTCGCTCAGCGCGCTCACCGCGGCACCGTCCACCACGGCGACGAGCAGCCCGGGCGGCACGGTCGCGAGGCCGCGCACGGCGAGGAGCTGCCCGACGGCGTCGTCGAGGCCCTGCCGGCCCTCGCCGTAGGCGCGGGCGAGGGCGGGGTAGCGGCCCGCGCCCACGAGGTGCTCGTAGAACCCGCGCAGCTCGCTCTCCCCGCCGGGCGGGAGGACCGCGTCGACGAGCACGTGCGCGTCCTCGCGCGCCCGGTCCCCGCCGCGCGCGGCCCGCTCGACCGCGCCCCGCGCGTGCTCCGCCCAGCCCGCGACGACGACCTCGCCGGCGGCGCCGATGAGGTCGTCGAGGCCGGTGAAGTAGTACGTCGTCGCTGCGAGCGGGACGTCGGCCCGCGCGGCGACCGCCCGGTGCGTCACCGCCGCCGGGCCCTCCTGGAGGATGAGGTCGGCGGCGGCGCGGAGGATCGCGTCACGGCGCGCGACCCCGCGCGCCTGGCGGCGCGGCGCGGGTCGCGGGTCGGCGGTCTCGGTCGGCATCGGTGTCAGTGCCCTCCCCCGGAGAGGTTGAGCCCGACGACGCCCGCGACGATCAGCACCAGCGAGATCACCTTGAGGACGGTCACGGGCTCGTCGAACAGGACGACGGCGAGGACGGCGGTGAGCGAGGCACCGATCCCCACCCAGACACCGTAGGCCACGCCGACGGGCAGCGACTTCAGCGCGATGCTCAGCCCGACCATGCTCAGGACGAGCATGACGACGAACGCGACGCTCGGCCACAGCTTCGTGAAGCCGTGCGACGCCTTGAGGCTCAGCGCCCAGCCGGCCTCGAGCATGCCGGACGCGATGAGGACGATCCATGCCATGGGGAGACTCCCTCGGGTCGGCGCACCGGGTGGCAGGGCCCGCCGTCGTGCGCAGAACTGGTACTAACGTACCAGTT
>JAQSXO010000352.1 GCA_029256625.1 Cellulosimicrobium sp.
GACGCGCGGGCCCCCGGCGTGCACGACCCACGCGCCGACGTCGGCCGGCTCGAGGTCGTGCTCGGCGAGGAGCGCCTTGACGTCCCCGAGCAGGTGCGCCCCGATGAGCTCGGGCAGGCGCGCGGACAGCACGATCTCGAACCCCGTGTCGCCCACGCGCCACCCCAGGTCGCCCGTGGTGCCCGGGTGCAGGTGCGAGCGCGAGTCGACGACGCGCGCCCCGCGAGCCCGCCCGCCGTCGGCCGCGGCCCGCCCGTACGGACCGGGGCGCCGGGCGAGCGGGTGCTCGTCGCCCACCAGGACGGCCGCTGCCGCGCCGTCGCCGAACAGGCCCGACGCGACGAGGTTCGCCGTCGACGGGTCGCCCCGCTGCAGCGTCAGGGAGCACAGCTCGACCGCGACGAGGAGCGCGACGTCGCGCGGCCGCCCGCGCAGCAGGTCGTCCGCCCGGGCGAGCCCCGCCGCGCCCCCGGCGCACCCCCACCCGAACGACGGCGTGCGCCGCACGTCGGTGCGCAGGCCGAGCCGGGCGGCCACGAGGACGTCGAGCGTCGGTGCCCCGACGCCCGTCACGGTCGTCAGGACGACGTGGTCGACCTCCTCCGGGCGCAGCCCCGCGTCGTCGAGCGCGGCCCGGCAGGCGCGCTCCGCGAGGTCCGTGCCGAGCGCGAGGAACGTGTCGTTGGCCGACCCGAACGACAGCCCGCCGTAGTCCTCGATCGGCAGCGCGAGGTGACGGGTCTCGACGCCCGCGTGGGCGTGCAGGCGGCGCGTGAGCGCGCGTCGCACCGGGTCGTCGGTGAGCAGCTCGCTCGTGACCCGGGAGATCTCGTCCTGGCGGTACGCAAGGTCGGGAAGGGAGGTCCCGACGGCGACGACGCGCGACATGCCCGCATCGTCCCACCGGCCCGGTCGGCCCGCGCGGGGGGAGGTAACCCGGCTCCGGTGCCGGGCGCGCGGCCCGCCGGCGGGCTAGGTTGCCGCCATGGTGACCGGTCGTCCGCGGGGGCTCGTGCGGGGGCTCGTCGTCGCGAGCCACTTCCCGCCGACCGTGATGGTCACCGCCTTCGCGCTCGCGCTCTCGGCGGGCATCGGCGCGGGAGCCCGCACGACGACGCTGGTCACGCTCGCCGTCCTCGCGGGCCAGCTCTCCGTCGGGTGGTGCAACGACTGGCTCGACGCGCGCCGCGACCTCGCGGTCGGGCGCGCGGACAAGCCTGTCGTGACCGGCCTGGTCACGCCCTCGATCCTGCGCACCGCGGCGCTCGTGGCCCTGGGCGCGTGCGTGGTGCTCTCGTTCGCGACGGGGGTGGTGCCGGGGCTGGTGCACGTCGTCGCGGTCGCGAGCGCGTGGTCGTACAACGCGCTGCTCAAGACGACGTGGTGGTCCTGGGCCCCGTACACGCTCTCGTTCGGGTTGCTCGCGGTGTTCGTCGTGCTCGCCGCCCCCGGGGACGGCCGGCCCGCGCCGTGGGCGGTGGCGGCCGCGGCGCTGCTCGGCGTGGGCGCGCACGTCGCGAACACGCTCCCCGACCTCGAGGACGACGCCGCGACCGGGGTGCGGGGCCTGCCGCACCGGGTCGGGCGGCGCGCGAGCTCCGTGCTCGCGCCCGTGCTGCTCGGCGCGGCGGCGGTCCTCGTCGTCCTCGCGCCACCCGGGTCGCCGGACGTCGTCGCCTGGGTCCTGGGTGGGGCGGGCATGGCGCTCGCGCTCGCCGCCGGGGTCGTGGGCGCGGTGCGGCCCCGCAGCCGCGCGCCGTTCGCGCTCTCGATGGCCGTGGCGGGCGTGTGCGTCGTGCTGCTCGTGCTCGCGGCGCCCGACGTCGTCGTACCGGGCTGAGGGGACCGGTGCGCGCCCGTCAGCCCGCCGCGCGCACCAGACCGTCCACGACGGCCGCCGCCCCCGGCGAGGGGCGATCCCCGTAGGTCACCGCCAGCACGCGGCGGGCCGCGCCCGGCAGCGCGTGCACGTCCACCCGCGGGTCGCGGTGCGCGCGCAGCGCCAGGGCGGGGAGCAGCGAGACCCCGACCCCCGCCGCCACGAGGGACTGCACCGCGACGTAGTCGTCGGTCTCGAACGCGACCCGCGGCGTGAAGCCTGCCCGCTCGCACCGCCCCATCAGGTCCGCGCGGCACCGCTCGCACCCCGCGATCCACGCCGCGTCCGCGAGCGGCGCGAGGTCCACGAGCCGGTCCTCGGCGGTCGCGGGAGCGCGCCCGGCGCCACCGCGCCCGGCGCCGTCGCCCGCGGAGCGCACGAGGAACAGCTCCTCGGCGAGCACGGGCACCACGCGCAGACCCTCCGCGTCGACGGGGGAACGGTCGTGCTCGAACACGAGCGCCACGTCGACCGCGCCACGCCGCAGCGCGTCGAGCGCCTCCGGCGGCTCCGCCTCCACCAGACCCACGCCCAGGCCCGGATGGTCCCGCGCGACCCGCGCCACGACGTCGGGCACCAGCGTCGCCAGCGCCGACGGGAACGCCGCCAGGCGGACGCGGCCCGCCGAGAGCGACACCAGCGCGTCCAGCTCGTCCCGCGCGGCGCCCACCCGCCCCAGGATCTCCTCCGCCCGTGCGGCCAGGAGCCGCCCGGCCGCCGTCAGGCGCACCCCGCGACCATGACGCTCCAGCAGCGGAACGCCCACCTCGGCCTCGAGCCGCGCCAGGTGGTGGCTCACCGACGGCTGCGCGTAGTGCAACGTCCGCGCCGCCGCGGTCACCGAGCCCTCGCGGGCCACCGCCGCGAGCACCCGCAGCCGGGTCAGGTCCATGCCGACTCCCTCACCGTCGAAGCATAGATGTGATCGATCGGTCCAGTCAGAACAGGCATTGGACCTATGGGACGACGCGCGGCACCGTGGACGCATGGCCCCCGCAGAGCTCGCCCCGCCCACCCTGCGCGACGTCCTCGACGCCCGCCGCCTCCTCGCCGCGCACCTCGACCCCACCCCCGCGCGCACCTATGCGGCGCTTGACCACGCCACCGGGGCCCGCGTCGTCGTCAAGCACGAGAACCTCCAGCCCACCGGCGCGTTCAAGGTCCGCGGCGCCCTCAACCTCCTCCTGCGCCTCGGCCCCGACGAGCGCGCCCGCGGCGTCACCGCCTTCTCCACCGGCAACCACGCCCAGGCCGTCGCCCACGCGGCCCGCACGACCGACACCCCCTGCACCATCGTCATGCCCACCGACCCCAACCCCACCAAGGCCGACGCCGTCCGCGACCTCGGCGCGCGCCTCGTCCTCGCCGGCGCCACGTTCGACGACGCCCGCGAGCACGCCGCGGCGCTCGCGGCCGACGACGGGTCCCGGCTCGTCAGCGCCGCCAACGAGCCGCTCCTCGTCGCCGGCGTCGCGACCGCGTACCTCGAGCTGCTGGAGCGCGCGCCGCACCTCGACGTGCTCGTCGTGCCCGTCGGCGGGGGCAGCGGCGCCGCGGCCGCGTGCCTCGTCGCCCACGCGCTCGCGCCCGACCTCGAGGTCGTCGCCGTGCAGTCCTCCGGGTCGCCCGCCGCGCACGACTCCTGGCGGGCTGGGGACGTCCTCGCCCGGGCCAACACCTCGCGCGCGGAGGGCCTGGCGACCGGCACGGGGTTCGCGCTCACCCAGGCGGTGCTGCGCGCGCACCTGGCCGACTTCGTCCTCGTCGACGACCACGCGATCGACCGCGCAGCCGCGCTCTACCTCACCGCTGCGCGCACCGTCGCCGAGGGCGCGGGCGCCGCGGCGCTCGCGGCGGTGCTCGCCGACCCGGAGCGGTTCGCCGGGCGGCGCGTCGGGGTCGTGTGCTCGGGCGGCAACGCGAGCCCGGCGGAGCTGCGCCGGGTCGCGGCGCACCTGCCCGGGTAGGGGGGCACGGGCACGCTCGCGGCACGCCGGGCGCGAGGAGCGGGCCGTCCCGGGGTCGGGCCTAGGCTCGGGGCCATGGCCCGCTACCTCGACGTGCACCCCGACAACCCGCAGCCGCGCGCGATCGCGCAGGTCGTCGCCCTCCTCGAGGACGGCGGGCTCGTCGCCTACCCGACCGACTCCGGCTACGCCCTCGGGTGCCGCATGGACGACCGGGAGGGCGCCGACCGCATCCGCCGGATCCGCCACCTCGACGACCGGCACCACTTCACGCTCGTGTGCGC
>JAQSXO010000013.1 GCA_029256625.1 Cellulosimicrobium sp.
GCCCCAGCACCGCCTCCGGCCGCGACCGCACCACCTTCTCGACCGCGTCCGCAGCCAGCACCGCCAACCGCTCCGCAGGAGCGATCACGACCTCCATCAGACCCTCGTCTCCTCGTGCACCGCTCGGTGCTCCACCGCGACGACGTCGCCCGCCTCGACCGAGCGGTACGCCGCGTCGATCACGGCGAGCGTCGCGCGCGCCTCCTCGATGCCGTAGTCCGGCCGCTCCCCGGCGAGCACCGCCCCGACGACGTGCCGCAGGTATGCCGCGGCGGCGACCTGCCCGGCGTCGGCGGCGACCGTCGTGCGCCCGTCGGGGCCGAACCGCGCGACCGCGGGGGCGTCGTCGTCCGCGACGGCGTGGCCGTGCGACCCGAGCAGCCGCACCGACGACGTGGTCGGCGTCCCGCCGGGTGCGAACGGGACGCGCCCGAGGGTGACCGTCGCGGTCACGCCTCGCTCCAGCCCGAGCGTGACGACGGCCGTGTCCTCGACCCCGGCCTCGCGGTGCGGGTCGAGGAAGAGCGAGCCGGTGAAGGCGTGCACCTCGACGGTTCGCAGCCCGGTGAGGTGGTGGGCCGCGTCGGCGCAGTAGCCGAGGAAGTTGAGCAGCTCGCCGCCGCCCGAGAGCGCGCGGTCCACGACGAGCGCGGGCCGCTCGACCGACGTCGCGAAGTGCGCCCCGGAGGCGAAGAGCTCGAGGTCGAGGTGGCGCGGCAGGCCCACGTGCCCCGCGTCGACCCAGGCGCGCAGCCGACCCAGGGCGGGCGCGTGCGTGCGGTTCACGACGGCGCACGTGCGGCCCGTGCGCGCGGCCACCTCGGCGAGGCGGTCGGCGTCGGCGAGCGTCGTCGCGGCGGGCTTGTCGACGAGCACGTCGAGTCCCGCGTCCAGCAGCCCCGCCGCGAGGCGCGCGTGCCGGGTCGGCTCGGCGCACACGACGACGAGGTCGACGGCGGATCCCAGGGCCTCCGCGGCCGACGCCACGTCGGCGACCTCGGCGTACGGCAGGCCGGCGCGCTCGGCGACGGCGCGCGAGTCCTCGCGCACCCAGCCGGGCGCGTCCGCCTCCTCGACGACGCCGACGAGCTCGACGCGCTCGTCCCCGCCGAGGATCCGCACGTAGTCCGCCGCGTGGCGCACGGCCGACGCGAACGCGACGCGCAGGGTCGTGCTCATGCGGCCACCTCCACCGGGGCGTACCCGGGCACGTCGGCGACGCGCTCGCGACGGCCCGAGACGAGCGAACGCTGCGCGGCGAGCGCCGTCGCGAGCGCGGCCCGGACCTGCGGCGTCGTGACGACCGGCGCCGCGTCGCCGCGCACGACGTCGAGCCAGTGCGCGAGCTGGAGGCCGAGCGCCCCCTCGACGGAGACCGGCGGGGCGGTCGTCGCGTCGGAGCGCAGGCCGTCCTCCTCGGTGGTCGAGTGCGCGAGCGTGCCCTCCGTGCCCACGAGCACGACGCGCCGCACGAGCTCCCCGCGGCGCCGCAGCGCGTAGCAGAGCTCGAGCGTCGCGAGCGCGCCCGACGCCGTGCGGAGCTGCACGTGGAACGAGTCGGGCGACTCCATCTCGGGCGAGAACGTGCGGAACCCGCGCGCGAAGACCTCGACGGGCTCGTCGTCGAGCAACCATGTCGCGGCGTCCATGATGTGCGCGCCGTTGTGCACGGGGTGCCCGCCCGAGAGCTCGGGGTCGAGCTGCCAGCCGCGCCACCCGCCCGGCCACGCGTGGCCGGTGTACCAGGAGACGTGCGCGAGGCGGGGGGTGCCGATCTCGCCCCGACGGGCCGCGGCGGCGAGCGCCGCCACCGCGGGCTGGAACCGCACGGTCTGCCCGACGACGAGCGTGGTGCCCCGGCCTTCCGTCGCCGCGACCATCGCGTCGAGCCGGTCGAGCGAGAGCGCAGCAGGCTTCTCGACCTGCACGTGCTTGCCCGCCTCCCCGGCAGCGATCGTGTCGCGCGCGTGGGCGGGGGTCGCGGTGACGACGTCGACCGCGTGGACCGCGTCGTCGGCGAGCGCGTCGTCGAGGGACGTGGTCGCGCGCGCGCCGGGCACGAGCGCGGCGAGCGCCCGGGTCCGGGCGAGGTCGTGCCCGACGACCCACCGCACGTCCGCGCCGGGCAGGGCGGCCAGCGCGACGAGGTGCTCGCGCGCGAACGCGCCGATGCCGACGACGGCGATCCCGACGCGCGCCCGGGCGAGGGCCTGGCCGCCGGGGAGGTCGGGGGGTAGGGCGGGGCTCACGCGGTGGTCACCCCGAGGGCGCGGTCGATCGGCTCGTAGTGCGAGACGACGGCGGCGCGGAACGCCTCGACGTCGCCCGCCTCCGCGGCGTCGAGCATCTCGCCGTGCGCGCGGGCGGTCTGGTCGAGGTCGGCCGCGACCGAGATGCCGAGCTTGGGGACGACGGCGGTGTGCACGTCCCAGAACGCGGCGACGAGCTGGCCGACGAGCGAGTTGTCGAGGCGCGCGAGCAGGCCGGTGTGGAACGCGCGGTCCTGCTTGGGGAAGCTGAGCCCTTCGGCCGCGGCGGCCACCATCTCCTCCACGAGGGCGTGCAGCTCGGGGTTCGAGGTGCCGACCAGGCTCGCGACGATGACGTCCGCCATGGCGAGGTCGAGCGCCTGGCGGATCTCGACGACGTCGCGCAGCGCTCGCAGGTCGTCGCCGGGGGAGAGCACGCCGCGGAACACGAGCGCCTCCACGAGCGCGTCCAGCGACATGTTGCCGACGAACGTGCCGTGCCCGTGGCGCACCTCGACGATGTCGAGGGTCGACAGGGTGCGGATCGCCTCGCGCACGCTCGACCGGGACACGCCCAGGTGCTCGCACAGCTCCGCCTCGGTGGGCAGCGGGTCCCCGGGGCGCAGCCCCTCGCCGAGGATGAAGTCCTTGATCCGGTCGGCGGTGGTCGTGCGCCGGGGAGCGGTCGCGCCGGGTCCGCCGTCGCGGGACGCGTCGAGCGTGCTGAAGCTCCTGCGCCGTGGTGTCGCCATCTTGACCCCTTCGATTTCTGGTCCTAGTGTCATGCTACACAACGTCAGACATCAGACATCTTCTCTCTGGAACGATGTCGGTCTCATGTCAGGAGAACCAATGAAGCTTCACGTCAGCTCACCTCCCCGCAGGGGAGTCGCTGCGGTCGCCGCGGGCGTCGTGCTCGCGCTCGGCCTCGCGGCGTGCTCCGGCGGCGGCGCTGCGCAGGACGACCCGACCGAGGGCAGCGCCGCCCAGGGCGAGATCGACCCGGACGCCGTGATCGAGGCGGGCATCTCGTACTCCCTCTCCGGTGGCTTCGACCCGATGATCACCACCGGTGCCGTGACAGTAGCGGCCAACTGGCACGTGTTCGAGGGACTCACCGAGCTCGACCCCGCGACGCGCGAGGTCTACCCCGCGCTCGGCACCGAGCTGCCCGCGCAGGTCGACGACACGCACTACGAGGTGGACCTCCGCGAGGGCGCGGTCTTCCACGACGGCACGCCCGTCACCGTGGACGACGTCGTGTACAGCTTCGACCGCGTGCTCGACCCGGCGAACGAGTCGCTCTACGCCGGCTTCATCGACTTCCTCGAGTCCGTCACCCCCGTCGACGACGACACGGTGTCGGTCAACCTCAAGTACCCGTTCAGCCTCGTGCCCGAGCGGCTCTCCGTCGTCAAGATCGTGCCGAAGGCCCTCGTCGAGTCCGACTACGAGGCGTTCAACGCGCTGCCCGTCGGCACCGGCCCGTTCAAGATGACGCAGGCCACGCCCGACGACAAGATCACGTTCGAGCGCTTCGACGACTACTCCGGCACCCGCCCCGCGCTGGCCGCGGGCCTCGTGTGGAACCTGCTCTCCGACCCCGCCGCGCGCGTCACCGCGATGAGCTCCGGCACGGTCAGCGCGATCGAGGACGTCCCCTACATCGACCTCCCGACGCTCGAGGGCACCGTGGACGTCGAGTCCGTCCAGTCGTTCGGCACGCTGTTCATGATGTTCAACACGGACCTGCCGCCGTTCGACGACGTCCGCGTGCGCCAGGCGTTCTTCTACGCGCTCGACATGGACAAGATCATCGACAACGGCCTGCTCGGCAACGGCGCGGCGGCCACGAGCTTCCTCCCGCAGAGCCACCCGAACTACCACGAGGCGTCCACGGTCTACTCCTACGACCCGGAGAAGGCCAAGGACCTGCTCGCCGAGGCCGGCGTGAGCGACCTGTCGATCACGCTCATGACGACCGACACCGGCTGGGTCGCGGACATCGCGCCGCTCATCAAGGAGAACCTCGACGCGATCGGCGTCGACACGACGCTCGACATCGGCCAGTCCGGCGGCCAGTACACCAAGGTCGACAACGGCGACCTGCAGGTCATGGTCGCCCCGGGCGACCCGTCGGTCTTCGGCAACGACCCCGACCTGCTCATGCGCTGGTGGTACGGCGACAACGTGTGGTCGCAGTCGCGCTACCGCTGGAACGACGACCCGAGGTTCGCCGAGCTCCAGACGATCCTCGACGCCGCGGTGCGCACGTCCGGCGACGAGCAGCAGGAGCTGTGGGACCAGGCGTTCGACCTGATCTCCGACGAGGTGCCGCTCTACCCGCTGCTCCACCGCCAGCTCCCGACCGCGTGGGACGGCTCCACGCTCTCCGGGTTCTCGCCCCTGCCGATCACCGGCCTGTCGTTCCTCGACGCCGGCCTCGACAAGTAGCCGCGGCTTCGTAGCCCCCGGCGCCGACCGGCTCCGGCCGTCTCGCCGGTCCCCTCGCCCGTCCCCCTCGGGCGGGCGAGGGGACCGGTACCCGCCCGGCACCCAGAACGGACAGACCATGCACCGCACCCCCGACGCACCGGGAGGCCGACCGTGAGCGCACTGCTGCGACTCGTCGGACGCCGCCTCCTGCAGCTGCCGATCATGATCCTCGGCATCACGTTCCTCGTGTTCCTCGTGATGTCGTTCTCGCAGGTCGACCCGGCGATCCAGGCCCTCGGCGAGGGCGCGTCCGTCGAGGCGCGCGAGGCGTACCGCGAGGCCAACGGCCTGAACGACCCACTCCTCGTCCGGTACGTCGCGTTCCTCGGCGGCCTGCTGCACGGCGACCTCGGCACGTTCAGCGCACGTCAGGTGCCCGTCGCCGACGAGGTCGCGCGCGCCCTGCCCATCACGCTCCAGCTCACGCTCATGGGCCTCGTCATCGCCGTCGTGCTCGCCCTCGTCATGGGCATCCTCGCGGCGCTCTACCGCGACCGCTGGCCCGACAAGGCGATCCGCGTCGTGTCCGTCGCGTCCCTCGCGACACCGTCGTTCTGGCTCGCCGTGCTGCTCATCCAGGTCGTCACGCTGAGCGCCGGGTGGCTGCCCGCGAGCGGCCCCCTGCCCGACCCGTCCGAGGACCTCGGCGGCTACCTCGCCCGCATGGCGCTGCCCGCGATCGCGCTCGCGATCCCCGTCGTCGGCCAGCTCACGCGCGTCGTGCGCACGTCCGTCGTCGAGGAGCTCGACAAGGACTACGTCCGCACCGCGATCGGCGCCGGCATCCCGCGCCACGTCGTCGTCGGACGCAACGTGCTGCGCAACGCGCTCATCACGCCCATCACGGTGCTCGGCCTGCGCGTCGGCTACCTCATCGGCGGCGCCGTCGTCATCGAGATCATCTTCGCGCTGCCCGGCATGGGCACGCTCATCCTCAACGGCGTCACCAACAACGAGCCCAACCTCGTGCAGGGCGTGACCCTCACCGTGGCGCTCGCCTTCGTGCTCATCAACATCGTGGTCGACATGCTCTACGTGCTCGTCAACCCGCGGATCAGGACGGTGTGACGTGCGCCGACAGCTCACCGAACGACTCTCGACCCCCGGGCTGCGCCTGCGCGCACTGCCCCTCGGGTCCAAGATCTCCCTCGCGTTCGTGCTCCTCGTGGCGCTCGCGGCGGTGTTCGCGCCGCTCGTCGCGAGCCACGACCCGCTCGCCACCGGCACGCCGGTCCAGCCGCCGAGCGCGGAGAACTGGTTCGGCACCGACCGCCAGGGGCGCGACATCTTCTCCCGCGTCGTCTACGGCGCGCGGTACTCGCTCGTCATCGGCCTCGGGGCGACGGCGATCGCGCTCGCCGCGGCGGCCGTGCTCGGCTCGGTCGCGGCGACAGCGCGCAAGAGCGTCTCCGAGACGCTCATGCGGGTCCTCGACATCATCATGTCCTTCCCCGGCATCGCGCTGGCGGCCGTGTTCGTGTCCGTCTTCGGCCGGTCGCTGCCCGTGCTCGTGCTGACGATCGCGTTCCTCTACACGCCGCAGCTCACGCGCGTCGTGCGGGCCAACATCCTCGACCAGTACGGCGAGGACTACGTGGCCGCGACCCGCGTCATGGGTGCGCGCACGGCCTGGATCCTCGCCAAGCACGTCGCCCGCAACTGCGCGGCGCCCGTGCTGGTGTTCACCACGGTCCTCGTGGCCGACGCGATCGTCTTCGAGGCGTCGCTGTCCTTCATCCAGGCGGGCGTGCCCGACCCGGAGCCCTCGTGGGGCAACATCATCGCCGCGGGCCGCGACCTCGTCATGGGCGGCTACTGGTGGGCGACGTTCTTCCCCGGCCTCGCGATCATGCTCACGGTCCTGTGCCTGAACATCCTCTCCGAGGGCATGACCGACGCGATGGTCGCGGCCCCCCGGACGACCCGCGCGACGCCGGCGAAGGCCGTCGCGACGGACTCGGACGCCGCGGCCGTCGCCGCCGAGCTCACGGCGATGGACGCCGACGAGCCGGTCGAGACCGCGGACGAGGACCGCTTCGCCGAGTCCGAGCCGGTCGTGCAGGACGTCGAGCCGGAGGTGCGGCACGTCGGGCGCGAGGTCCCGCTCGCGGCGCGCCTCGCGACGCTCCGCGCGGCCGAGGCGGCGCGCACCGACCGTCCTGTCTACGACGGCGACGCCGCGCCCCTGCTCGAGGTGCGGAACCTGTCGATCCGCTTCCCCGCCCGCCACGGCGACGTCGCGGTCGTCGACGACGTCTCGTTCTCGGTCCGCCCGGGCGAGACGATGGCCCTCGTCGGCGAGTCCGGCTGCGGCAAGTCGATCACGTCGCTCGCGGTCATGGGCCTGCTCGACGCGTCCGCCGAGATCAGCGGGGAGATCCGCTACGGGGGCAAGGACCTGCTCGCGATGGGCGACCGCGAGCGCGCCTCGCTGCGCGGCCGGGACATCGCGATGATCTACCAGGACGCGCTGAGCTCGCTCAACCCGTCGATGCTCATCCGTGCGCAGATGAAGCAGCTCACGCGCCGCGGTGGCACGCGCACGGCCGAGGAGCTGCTGGAGCTCGTGGGTCTCGACCCGCAGCGCACGCTCAAGAGCTACCCGCACGAGCTGTCCGGCGGGCAGCGCCAGCGCGTGCTCATCGCCATGGCCCTCACGCGCGACCCGAAGCTGGTCATCGCGGACGAGCCGACGACCGCGCTCGACGTCACCGTCCAGGCCCAGGTCGTCGCGCTGCTCGACGAGCTGCGCCGGAAGCTCGGCTTCGCGATGGTCTTCGTCAGCCACGACCTCGCCCTCGTCGCCGAGATCGCACACCGCATCACGGTCATGTACGCGGGGCAGGTCGTGGAGCAGGCGCCGACGAGCGCGCTGCTCGCCGACCCCCGCCACGAGTACACGCAGGGCCTGCTCGGCGCGGTGCTCTCGATCGAGCAGCGCTCGACGCGGCTGCACCAGATCCCCGGCACCGTCCCGTCGCCACGCGACTTCCCGACGGGCGACCGGTTCGCGCCCCGCTCGACGCGGCCCGACCGCGGTCTCGACGCGCGCCCCGTGCTGCGCGCCGTGGATGCCGACGGGCAGCACCTCGTCGCGACGCCGCCCGACGAACCGGTCGGCGCCGCCGCGGGCGGCCGCACCGCCGCCCCGATCACCACCGGAGGGACGCGATGAGCGCCGTCGACCAGACCCCGCCCGCCGCGGAGCGGATGTCCGCGACCGACCGCGACACCCCCGTCGTCGAGCTGCGCGGCGTGCACGTCGTGTTCAAGGCCCGCACGGGCACGCTGTTCAAGGCCCAGAGGGTCCACGCCGTGAACGACGTGAGCGTCGCGGTCCGCCGCGGGAGCACGCTCGGGATCGTCGGCGAGTCCGGCTCGGGCAAGTCGACCATGGCGAAGGTGCTCGTCGGGCTGCAGGCGCCGACGTCCGGTGAGATCCGCTTCCGCGGGAAGCCGGTCTCGACGTACACGACGCGCGTGCGGCGCGACGTCGGGCGGGTCGTGTCCGTCGTCTTCCAGGACCCGGCCACCGCGCTCAACGCCCGCATGCGCGTGCGGGACGCCCTGCGCGACCCGCTCGACGTGCACCGCGTGGGCGACGCCGCGTCGCGCGAGGCGCGCGTGCGCGAGCTCGTGCACCTCGTGGGCCTGCCCGAGTCGGCCCTCGACGCGCTGCCCGGCCAGCTCTCGGGCGGGCAGCGCCAGCGCGTCGCCATCGCGCGCGCCCTCGCGCTCGCCCCGGACGTCATCGTCGCCGACGAGCCGACGTCGGCACTCGACGTGTCCGTGCGCGCCCAGATCCTCAACCTGCTCGCCGACCTCAAGGCCGAGCTCGACCTGGGGATGGTCTTCATCTCGCACGACATCCAGACCGTGCGGCACGTCTCCGACGAGATCGTCGTCATGCAGGGCGGCCGCATCGTCGAGTCGGGCCCGGCCGCGCGCGTGCTCGACGACCCCCAGGACGACTACACCCGCACGCTGCTCGCCGCGGCGCCCGCGCTGCTGTGAGCCGGGGCCGCGCGGCCCCGCCCCGACCGAACCACCGCTGAACCAGAACCGGAGCTCCTCGTGACCACCCCCTCCTTCCACGGGATCGTCCCGCCCGTCCTCACCCCTCTCACGACCGACGGGGAGGTCGACGTCGCCTCGCTCGAGCGCCTCGTGGACCACCTCGTCACCGAGGGCGTGCACGGCGTGTTCGTGCTCGGGTCGACCGGCGAGGTCGCCTACCTCACCGACGCGCAGCGCGACCTCGTGGTGCGCACCGTCGTGCGCGCGGCCGCCGGCCGGGTGCCCGTCATGGGCGGGGCGATCGACCTGACGACGCCGCGCGTCGTCGAGCAGGCGCGGGCCCTCGTCGCGGCCGGGGCGGACGCGGTCGTCGCGACCGCGCCGGTCTACGCGCTCAACGACCTCGACGAGATCGAGCGCCACCTGCGCGCCGTCGCGGCCGCCGTGGACGTCCCGCTGTTCGCCTACGACATCCCGGTGCGCGTGCGCACCAAGCTCCCGGCCGACCTGCTCGTGCGCCTGGGCACCGAGGGCGTGCTCGCGGGCGTCAAGGACTCGTCGGGCGACGACGTCGCGTTCCGCCGCCTCGTCGCCGCCAACGCGGCGGCCGGCTCGCCCCTCGCCCTCTTCACGGGGCACGAGGTCGTGGTCGACGGCATGCTCCTGCTCGGCGCCGACGGCGTGGTGCCGGGCCTCGCGAACGTCGACGCGGGCGGCTACGTGCGCCTGTGGGACCTCGCGCGGGCGGGCAAGTGGGACGATGCCCGGGTGGAGCAGGACCGTATCGCCGCACTCTTCGAGATCGTCTTCCAGGCGCACGGCCGCTCGGGCGACGCCGCAGGCGTCGGCGCGTTCAAGGTCGCCGCGCAGCGCCAGGGCCTCATCGACACGGCCAGCATGGCGTTCCCGGTCGAGGCGCTCGACGGCGAGGTCGCGGATCGCGTCGAGGAGATCACGCGCGCCGCGGGGCTCCTGCGTGGCTGACGCCTCCGCGGACGCCGCGACACGGTCGGTCGTCGTCGGGGTCGACCTCGGCGGCACCAAGACGGCCGCGGCGACCGTCGCGGCCGACGGGGCCCTGGGTCCCGTGCGCGCCGTGCCGACCCCGGCCGCGGTCGGCCCCGACGCGGTGCTCGACGCCGTCGCCGGGGTCGTGCGAGAGGTCGTCGCCGCGCTGCCGGGCGCGGCGCGCCTGCGCGCGCTCGGGGTCGGCACGGCCGGGGTGGTGGACGTCGGTCGCGGCGTGATCGTCTCCGCCACCGACACCCTGCCCGGCTGGCCCGGGACCGACGTCGCGAGCGGGTTGCGCCGTCGGCTCGCCGACCTCGCCGTGCTCGCGCCCGAGGGATCGCCCGGGGACGGGACCGCGCTGCCCGTGTTCGTCGAGAACGACGTCGACGCGCACGCCGCCGGAGAGGTCTGGCTCGGCGCGGCCGCCGGTGCGCGCAGCGCGCTGCTCGTCGCCGTCGGGACGGGCGTGGGCGCCGCCGTCGTGCTCGACGGCCGTCCGCTGCGAGGGGCGCACCACGTCGCCGGGGAGCTGGGCCACGTGCCCGTCCCCGGCGCGGAGCTCCTGCGCTGCCCGTGCGGCCGGACGGGCCATCTCGAGGCGATCGGTGCGGGACCGGCGATCCACCGCCGCTACCTCGCGCTCGGCGGCGATGCGGCGAGCCAGGACACGCGCGACGTCGTCGCGCGGGCGGGTGCGGGCGACGAGCTCGCGGCGACGGTCGTGCACGACGCGGCGCAGGCCGTGGGCCGTGCGGTCGCCGGCGTCGTGACCGTGCTCGACCCGGAGGTCGTCGTGGTCGGCGGCGGTCTGGCGGGCGCGGGCGACCAGTGGTGGTCGGCGCTCGAGGACGCGCTGCGCGCCGAGGTCGTCGACGTGCTCGCCGGCCTGCCGGTGCGCCGTGCGGCGCTCGGCAACGAGGCCGCGATCGTCGGGGCGGCGCGCGGAGCGTGGACCCTGGTCGTCCCGCCCGGCGACGAGCACGGGGCGAGACCCGGCGGGCCGGGCGTGGAAACCCACCGAGAGAGGACGACGGCATGACCGGACCGCAGGAGACGCGGACGACCTGGACGCGCGAGCGCGTGCTCGACGCGATGCGCGGTCGGCTCACCGTGTCGTGCCAGGCCTATCCGGGCGAGCCGCTGCGCGACCCGCGCACGACCGCCCAGATGGCGCGCGCCGTCGTCGCCGGGGGAGCGGCCGCGGTGCGCGCGCAGGGTCTGGACGACGTCGCGGCGGTCGTCGCCGCGGTGGACGTCCCGGTCGTCGGGCTGTGGAAGGACGGCGACGGCGGGGTCTTCATCACGCCGACGCTGCGGCACGCGCGCGCCGTCGCCGACGCGGGCGCGCACGTGGTCGCGCTCGACGGCACGCGCCGACCCCGCCCGGACGGGCTCACCCTGGCCGAGACCGTGGCGCGCCTGCGCGAGACGACGGACGCGCTCGTCATGGCGGACTGCGGGTCGCTCGGCGACGCGCTCGCCGCGCAGGACGCGGGCGTGGACCTGCTCGGCACCACGCTCGCCGGGTACACGGGCGAGCGGCCGAAGACCTCCGGACCGGACCTCGAGCTCGTCGACGAGGTGGTCGCGGCGTGCTCGCTGCCCGTCGTCGTCGAGGGTCGTGTCCACACCCCTGCGCAGGCCGCCGAGGCGATGGCCCGGGGTGCGTTCAGCGTGTGCGTCGGGACGGCGATCACGCACCCCACGACCCTCACGTCGTGGTTCGTGGAGGTGTTCCCGACGCACGGCTGAGTCGTCTGAACGACCCCTTGACAGCGCAAAGTCGCGATGCCCTACGGTCTGGCGCAACGCGCCGGGCGGGCGCGCCGAGCCGTCAGGGGGACACGACATGGCATCACCGCACGACGACCTCGAGCCGGCGGGGTACGCCGAGCTGCTGACCGACCTCAAGGCGCGCGTGCGCGCGACGCAGTTCCGCGCCGCGCGTGCCGCGAACACCGAGGTGCTGCGGCTGTACTGGTCGATCGGCCACGACATCCTCGAGCGCCAGCGCACCGCGGGCTGGGGCGCGAAGGTCGTGACCCGACTTGCCGCTGACCTGCAGCGGGAGTTCCCGGAACAGCGCGGCTGGTCGCCCTCGAACCTTAAGAACATGCGCAGGGTCGCCGAGGTCTGGCCGACGCTCGAGGAGTTCGGCCAACGTCCCGTTGGCCGATTGCCCTGGGGGCACGTAATCACCCTCCTCGAGCGGCTCACCACCCGTGACGAGCGTGACTGGTACGCCGGGGAGGCCGCGGAGAACGGCTGGACCCGACCCGTGCTCGAGTACCAGATCAAGTTCTGCCGGCGCCATGTTCTCGGGGCCGCGCCGACGAACTTCACCGCGGCGCTCGACGCCGCGGACTCTGAGCTGGCACAGGCAATGGTCAAGGATCCGTACGTCTTCGAGCACCTCGGCCTCGTCGATAAGCGCGCCGAGCGTGAGGTCGAGCAGGCGCTCATGGACCGGCTCCAGGACACGTTGCTCGAGCTCGGGCGCGGGATGGCGTTCGTCGGACGGCAGGTGCGGCTCACCGTCCCGGACGACGAGAGCGATGCCGTCGACGAGTTCTTCGTCGACCTGCTGTTCTTCCACGTCGAGCAGCTGCGCTACGTCGTCGTCGAGCTGAAGGTCGGGACGTTCGAACCTGCCCACCTCGGCCAGCTCGGTACGTACGTCGCGATCGTCGACGACCAGTACCGCCGGCACGAGATCCACGCCCCGACCGTCGGGATCCTGCTGTGCACGGGCCGGAGCGGTGCCGTCGTGCGCTACTCGCTGGCCAGCACGAACTCGCCCGTCGCGGTCGCGGACCTCCAGGGGCTGCCCGACGAGGCGCGGAGCGCTGCCGAGCGCGGCGGAGCTCCGGGCGGTGGTCGCGGACGAGCTCGAACATCGCGCGTGAACGGGACCCGCGCAGGCGTGTGCCGAGCCGAACGCGACGTCAGGCGCGGCCCGTGCGCTCGAGGACGCCGCGCACGTAGGCGGCCTGCCCCGCGTGCTGGAGACTGTCCACCGCGATGCTCACGAGCCGGACACCGAGCGTGACCGGCGGGTCCCACGCCTCGTCGACGACGCGGTCGAGGTCGTCGTCGGTCAGCGCGGCGAGCACGTCCTGGGACTCGACCTGGACGGCGTGCACGTAGCCGAGCAGGAGGTCGTCGCTCGCGCGCACCCGACCGACGTCGGCGGCCGACTGCCCGTAGCCCGTCGCCCCGTCGTCGAACGGCAGGTCGAACCGGCGCGCCCAGCCGTCGCGCGTCCACACCTGCTCCCGCCCGACGGCGGAGGCGACCTGCGCGTCCTGGCCGCGGGCGAGGTGCCACGCGAGCCAGGCGATCGTGTTGGCGCGCGGGTCGAGGCGCGCGGTCAGCGCGTCCTCCCCGAGCCCGTCGACGGCGCGCGTCGCGGTCGGTCCGATCCGGCCGAACAGGTCCTCCAGCATCGTGCGGGCGTCCACGTCTCTCCCTCTCGTCGTCGGCCACCGTCCCCAGCAGCCTCCGACGACCCGTGCGCGGACGCGACCCGAACGGCTCGCCCGGCGACGGTGGACGCGAACGTCACCCGAGGGTGACGACGACGGTCCCCGCCTTGTGCCCGTGCTCGACGTGCCGGTGCGCGTCCGCGATCCGGTCGAGCGGGTACTCCTGGTCGACGACGGCGCGCAGCGCGCCGGACGACCCGAGCGCGAGCGCCTCCCGCAGGGTGGCGCGCTGGAGCGCGGTCGACCGCAGCCCGGTGAAGGCCACGACGCCCCGCCGGCCGTGCGTGCGGCGCGCGCTCCGAAGGGTGCGCCAGAGGATCGCGGCGGAGGGCACGGTCGTGAGGTACACCCCGTCTGCCGAGAGCAGGTGGCGGCACCGCCGGTACGACGCCGCGCCCGCGACGTCGAGGACGACGTCGTACCGCGTCCCGTCCGTCGCCCCGGCTCCGGCGGGCTGCGCGGTGACGTCCCGCAGCGTGCGGTCGACGACCTCCGCCGCGCCGAGCGCGCGCACCAGGTCGAGGCCGCGCGGCCCGCTCACGGCGGTGACGTGCGCGCCCGCGGCCACGGCGAGCTGCAGGGCCGCCGTCCCCACGCACCCCGACGCGCCGATCACCAGGACCCGTGCGCCGGGTCGCAGCCGCGCATGGTCGGTGAGGAACGGCAGCGCGGTCAGCGGCCCGGCGGCCAGGATGGCGGCGTCGACATCGGGGAGCCCGTGCGGCGTCGGCACGACGGCGCCGTCCGCCGGCACCACGACGAGCTCGGCGTGCGCCCCGACGCCCATGCGTGTGAGCGCGGTGACCCGGTCGCCGACGGCGATGCTCGCGACGTCGGCACCGACCGCGACGACCTCGCCCGCGACCTCGCCACCCAGCACGGGGTAGCGCGGCCGGCGCAGCCCGAACGCGAGCCGCGCGAACCATGGCGTGCCGGTGCGCGCGGCGACGCCCGCGGCGGCGAGCGTGCTCGCCCGGTTGCGCACGAGCAGGTCGCGAGGGCCCGGGGCGGGGTCGGGGAGCGTCGCGACACGCACGACGTCGGGCGGTCCGTAGGCGCTCGACGTCGCCGCCCTCATCGGACCGGCTCCTCGTCGGGGTAGGCGAACACCTCGTCGAGCGGGGCGTCCAGGGCGCGCGCGATGAGGAACGCGGTCTCGAGCGACGGCGAGTAGCGACCTTGCTCGATCGCGATGACGGTCTGGCGCGTGACCCCGACGCGCTCCGCGAGCTCGGCCTGCGTCATCTCGCCGCGCGCGAAGCGCAGCGCGCGGATCGCGTTCGTGACGCGCGTCGGCTTCCCTCCCACGTCACGCCCCCCGTCGGTACGCGACGAGCGTGACGACGGACGAGACGACCGCCATGACCACGAAGCCGAGGTAGATCGTGTTCGCGATCCAGAACGTGTGCGCCTCCGCGAGCGCGAGGACGAGCGCGCCGAGCGCTCCGGCCACGACGCCCCACTGCCCCGCGAGGGTGCCGCGGCGCGCGAGGTCGCGGTCACGCTCGTCGCTGCGGTAGCTCTCGCTGGGGCGGGCGATCTCGACCACGATCCGCACGACGACCGCCGCGACGATCGCGGCCCCGATCGACCACAGCAGCGGGGCCACGTACGCGACGTCCGCGAGCGGTCCGCCGTCGGCGCGGGACAGCACGACCCCGACGTACGCGGCGTACACGACGACGCTCACGACGAGGTAGACCCAGGTGCCCTTCTCCTCGTACGACATGCCCGCTCCCGTCTCCGTGTCAAAGATTGCTGACATCGCCAAACGTAAGGTCTGTGTGACTTCATGTCAAGAGTTCTTGACATGAGCCGCACGCTTCGACGCTCGGGCGTGCACCGCTGGACGGGCCGCGTCCACGTCGCGCTCGTCGTCGCCCGGGCGTCCGCACTCGGCGACGCGATCGACCCCGACGCCGCCTTCGACCGCGCGCAGGGTGCCGAACCCGGGGTTCCTCCCCACGATCGGCCCACCGTGGGGAGAAATCCCGGGCTCGGCACGCCGCGGCGACGCCGCGGCGACCCTGGGCCCGGTCGGCGCGCGGCCCGACGGCGGTCCGGGCGGTTAGCGTTGTCCCGTCCCCCCGCGCGCGCCGACCCGGGCGCGGCGCCGTGGTAGCCGGAGGTGTCGATGGAGTTCCCGTTCAGCCTCACCGAGGAGCAGATCCTCTCCCTCATCGTCGTGGGCACGCTCGCGGTCGTCGCGATCGTCGGCGTGAACATCCTCGCGCCCAAGGCGGGGGTGGCGGCGCCGCTGGTCCTCGTCGCCGTCGGCGTCGCGGTGAGCTTCGTGCCCGCGGTGCCGGAGATCGAGTTCGAGCCCGAGTGGATCCTCGCGGGCATCCTGCCGCCGCTCCTCTACTCGGCCGCGGTGGGCCTGCCGACGATGGACTTCCGGCGCGACTTCACCGCGATCAGCGGGCTCTCGGTCGTGCTCGTCCTGCTCAGCACGGTGCTGCTCGGGTACCTCTTCACGTGGCTGATCCCCGGCATCCCGCTCGCGGCGGGCTTCGCGCTCGGCGCGATCGTCAGCCCGACGGACGCCGTCGCGACGTCGATCGTCAAACGGCTCGGGGCGTCGCCACGCGTCGTCACGCTGCTGGAGGGCGAGAGCCTGCTCAACGACGCTTCCGCGCTCGTGCTCCTGCGGTCGGCGATCGCCGCCATCGCGCTCACGGTGGCCAGCGACGGGGTCGCCCCCGCGTTCTCGCTGTGGGCGGTCGCGGGCGACTTCGTCTTCGCCGTCGTCGTCGCGGTGCTCGTCGGGTCCCTCGTCGGGTTCCTCGGCCTCACCGTGCGGCGCCGGCTCGCCAACCCGGCGCTCAGTACCGCCGTCTCGTTCGTCGTCCCCTTCATCGCGTACCTCCCCACGGAGGAGCTCGGCGCGTCGGGCCTCGTCGCGGTCGTGACCGCCGGGCTCGTCACCGGCAACGGCGCCGCCAAGTACCTGCGGCCGCAGCACCGCCTCGCCGAGGAGTCGAACTGGCGCACCGTCGAGCTCCTCCTCGAGGGCACGGTCTTCCTCCTCATGGGCCTCGAGCTGTTCGCCCTCGTCACCGACGTGCGGGAGGCGCACGGGAGCCTGTGGCGGGCCGCCGGCATCGCGGCGCTCGCCGCGGTCGTCATCCTGGTCGTGCGCTCGGCCTACGTGGCCACGCTCCTGCGCTCGCTCGCCCGCCGTGCGCGCCGCGGCGAGTCGATGCGCGGGGTCATCGAGGGCATGCAGGAGAAGCTCGACGCGCGCTTCGCGGCCGACGGGACGCCCGTCGCGCCCGCCGTGGAAGAGAAGCCGGCGCCCGGGACCCCGGAGCGCCGTGGCGCCGCGATGGTCGCCAAGGCGCCCCCGGAGCGGGTGGGTCGGCTGCGGTCGTCGCTGCGCCGCCGCGCGGCCGACATCGACTACCTCACGGCGGAGCCGCTGGGGTGGCGCGAGGGCACGCTCCTCGTCTGGGCCGGCATGCGCGGCGTCGTGACGCTGGCCGCGGCGCAGACCCTGCCCACCGACACGCCGCAGCGGTCGTTCCTCGTGCTCGTCGCGTTCGGCGTCGCCGCGGGCACGCTCGTGGTCCAGGGCGGCACGCTGCCGTGGGTCGTGCGCCGCCTCGGGCTGGCCGGCGGGTCGTCCCGGGCCGACGAGGACCGCGGCGCGGTCCGCGTCGAGCTCGACGCCGCCGCCGTGGCCGTCATCGACGCGCCCGACCTGCGCCGACCCGACGGAAGCACGTACGACGGCGACGTCGTCGCCCGCGTGCGCCGCGACGTCGTCCGCGAGCTCGAGAACCGCGACACCGACGCCGCGACGTCGGCCGAGCTGTTCGCCCAGTACAAGGAGCTGCGCCTGCGCGCGATCGCCGCGCAGCGTGTCGCGCTGCTCGCCGCGCGGACCTCCGGCGCGTACAGCTCGCAGGCGCTGCGGCACGCGCTCGACCTGCTGGACGCCGAGCAGATCGACCTCGAGCTGCGCCGCGGCCCCTACGTCCCGGGCGACGACGACTGACCGGCAGGGCAGCGCGCACCCGGCGCTTGCGCCTTCCCCAGGGGAAGGACCTAGCGTCGCGGGCATGGACGAGCACACGACGGGGCAGGTGGCCCGCGCGACGGGGCTGAGCGAGAAGGCGGTCCGCCTGTACGTGGACCGGGGGCTGCTCACCGCGCGGCGCGACACGGACGACGGACCGCGCCTGTTCGACGACGGCCAGCTGGCGCGGGCCCGCCTGGTACGGCTCCTGCGGGGCGTCGACCTGTCCCTCGCCGAGGTCGGGGAGGTGCTCGGCGCCCCGGACGCCGTCGCGGCCTTCGACACGGTGTGGGGCGCGCGGCGGTCCTCCGTCCCGGGGTCGCTCGCGGCCGGGGAGTACGTCCGGTCCGTGCTCGCCGGGGCGCCGCGCCTTGACGTCGAGGTGCGCCGACGGCCGGTGGCGGAACGGCTCGTGCTCGGCACGGTGCGCCGCGCGACCCTCGAGGACCTCCCGCGCGTGCTCCCGGAGGCCACCGCGGCGGTGTTCGACGTCCTGCGCACGGCCGACGTGCCCCTCGCCGGGCACCCGTACGTCGAGTACCACGAGCGCGCGACCGAGGGGTTCGCCGCGCGCGTCACCGTGCAGGTCCCCGTGGCCGAGGCCGTGCGGCCACCCCAGGGGTTCGTCCTCACCACGGACGGACCGCACGACGAGGCGTACGTCGCGCTGACCGCCGCGGAGGCGGACGACCAGGCCCGGCTCGTCCTGGTCCACGACCACCTGTCGTCGGGGCACGCGCTCACGGAGGGCGCGCCCGCAGGGGACAACCGGGAGATCTACCTCCCCACGTGGGCGGCGCGCGGCCCCGGCCCTGTCGTCGAGGTCGCGGTGCCGGTGGCCTGACCCGGCCTCGGGTTCAGACGTCGGCGGCGGCCAGCGCGCCGTCGACCCCCACGACCCCGAGCTCGAGGCGCGCGATGCCGTCGACCGGGACGGCGGACGACGCGCCGAGCCCGTCGGAGCTGCCCGCCTCCGTGGACGACCACGTGGCGACGACCTCCCGGGCGCCGGCGTCGTCCACGAGGACGAGCTCGTACGTCACGCCGTCCTCCCACTCCCCGACGGGGTACGAGCACGACCAGTCGAGTCGCGTGCCCCACGCCGCGGGGGTGAGCGTGAGCTCGGCGCGCACGTCCGCTGCCCCCACCGGCTGGAGCGCGACCTCGGTCGTGCCGGTCGCGACCGGCGGCGGGGCGTCGTCGGGCCGCGTGACCGCGACGCCACCGGCGACGCCCGCCACGACCAGCCCGACGGCGGCCGCCGAGAGGAACGCGCGGCGCCGGACCTGACGGCGCCGCGCACCGGCCGCGACGACCGCGAGCGGGACGACGGCGCCGCGCCCGGACCCGTCCGGTGCGGCGCCCCGGACGGAGGCGTCGCCCGTGCCGTCCACGAGCGCGTCGGCGTGCTCCACGGTGAGCATGCCGAGGATCCCGGGCATGCCGGCGAGCTCGCCGACCGCCTCGCGGCACGCGGGGCACGTGGCCAGGTGCTGCTCGAACGCGCGCCGGTCGCGCGGGCTCAGCGCACCCAGGACGTAGGCCGCGTCCCACTCGCGGTACGGGTCCGGGGGAGGGGTGGCGGTCATGACGAGACTCCCTTCTCCTGCAGCGCGAGCCTCAGCGCGCGGAGCGCGTAGTGCATGCGGGACTTGACCGTCCCGGGCGGGACGCCGTGCGCCGACGCCATCTCGGCCACGGAACGCCCGTGGTAGTACGCGTCGACGACGACGGCCCGGTGCTCCGGAGAGAGCGACACGAGCGCGTCCGCGACGAGCCACGCGTCGAGGACGGCCTGGGTCGCGTCCGCCTCGCCGTGGTCGGGGACGTCGGCGCTCGCGAGCTC
>JAQSXO010000353.1 GCA_029256625.1 Cellulosimicrobium sp.
GACTGGAAGCTCACGAAGGACGACAACGGCGGCGTGTTCGTCGGGTTCCCGAACCCGGGCGACGACCCGTGGGTGGC
Organism: Cellulosimicrobium sp.; assembly: GCA_029256625.1. GTDB lineage: Bacteria > Actinomycetota > Actinomycetes > Actinomycetales > Cellulomonadaceae > Cellulosimicrobium. The sequence goes on from JAQSXO010000353.1 coordinate 78, forward strand.
CGTCAACAAGGGCTACGAGATCCAGATCGACGCGACGGACGCCGACGACCGCACCACCGGCGCGGTCTACACGTTCCAGGGCGCCGACGAGGCAGCCCGGGACGCCGCACTCAAGCCGGTCGGGCAGTGGAACGCGTACGACATCCGGGTCGAGGGAGACCGCATCCGCATCTACCTCAACGACGTGCTCGTCAACGACTTCACGAGCACCGACCCGGCCCGGCTGGTCAACAGCTTCGTCGGCATCCAGAACCACGGCAACGGCGAGATGGTCAACTACCGGAACATCCGGTTCAAGGAGCTGACCGACGAGCCGGTCGAGGAGCTCGCGATCTCCACGACGGTCCAGACCCGCTGCCTGGCGGGCAAGGTCTACGTCGCGGTCCGTGCCACGAACGACGACACGGTGCCGGCCGACATCACGCTGACGACGCCCTTCGGGACGAAGACGGTGACCGGCGTCCAGCCGGGTGCCTCCGCGTACCAGTCGTTCGCGTCGCGCTCGACCTCGGTCGAGGCGGGCACCGCCCAGGTGTCCGCGACGGGCGGCGACCTGACGTTCCAGGCGGACGTCGCCTACGAGGCCGCGTCCTGCGGCTGAGCTGAGACCCCGGGGCGGGCGGCGTGAGCCGTCCGCCCCGGGACGGACCGGGCGGGGGCGGCAGCACGAGCCGTCCCCGCCCGGCCTGTCTCACCCCCGTCCCCTCGGTGACCCCGAGGGGCCCCTGCACCCGGGCGGAGCGTGGTCCGACGGCGCTCCCACACTCGCGTAGGGTGCTCACCTCGACCTCCTCGCGCACCCCGCGGGGACCCTCCCGCAACGACGCAACCCCCGCACGACGTCCCACGACGAGTGCTGACGAGAGGAGCCACGCCCATGGCGCTCGGACGCCTCCTGCACCGGACCGGACGGTTCGCCGCGCGCCGCCGCGCCGTCGTCCTCGGCGTCTGGGCCGTCCTCCTCGTCGTCGGCGCGGTGCTCGGCGGCGCCGTCTTCGACAAGACCACCGACGTCGAGCCCGCCCCGCCCGGCAGCGCCTCCGCGCTCGCCGCGGAGCGCCTCGACGAGCTCGCGCCCGAGGGCGAGACCGTCGTCGCCGTCCTCTCGGGGCGCGACTACTTCTCCACCGACCTCGTCGCCCAGGCGAGCGAGGTGATGCACGGCATCCGCGCGATGCCGGGCGTCGTCGAGGTGTTCGACGCCTACACGGGCGGCGGCCTCATCGCCGACGACGGGCAGGGATCGCTTGCGATCGTCGAGCTCGACCCCGCGCTGTCCGACGACGAGGCGCTGGCCCTCGCGCACGAGGTCGCCGACGCGCTCCACACCGTCGACACCCCCGAGGTCCTCGTCGGCGGTGCGCTGCTCGCGGAGGAGGCGTTCGTCGACCAGGCGATCACCGACGCCGCGGTGGGCGAGGGCGTGGCGACCGCCGTCCTGCTCGTCGTGCTGGTCGTCGTCCTCGGCGGCCTGCGCGCGGGCCTGGTGCCGCTGCTGTCCGCGCTCGCCGCGATCGCGGTCGCGCTCCTCGTGCTCAGCGGGCTGCTGGGGATCGTCCCCGTCAACGAGTTCGCCGTGAACGTCGTGACGCTGCTCGGCCTCGGCCTCACGGTCGACTACTCGCTGCTCGTGCTCGCGCGCTTCCGCGAGGAACGCGCCGAGAACCCGGGCCTCCCGCTCGACGAGCTCGTCGGGCGAACCCTCGCGACCGCCGGGCGCGCCGTGCTCGCGTCGGGGCTCGCCGTCGCGATCGCCCTGGCCGGCCTGCTCCTGCTCGGCGACTCGCTGCTCTCCGGCATGGCCGTCGGTGGCGCCGTCGTCGTGCTCGTCGCGACCGCCGCCGGGCTCACGCTCGTGCCCGCGCTCGTCGCGACGTGGCACCGCGCCATCCCCGCGCCGGGCGCGCGCACCTGGTCGCATCCCTGGACGGGGCGCGGCGGCGCCGGCACGCTCGGCCGCCTCGCGCGCACCGCCCAGCGGCACGCCGTGCTCGTCACGCTCGGCGCGACGGCCCTGCTCCTCGCGCTCGCCGCCCCGCTCGGCTCGATGACGCTCGGCAGCTCGGAGGTCCACTCCCTGCCCGCCGACGCCGAGGCGCGGCTCGCCGCCGACGCGTCCACCGCGCGCTTCGCCGACCTCGGCGTCACCCCGATCACCGTGCTCGTGGAGGCGCCGGTCGGGGACGAGGCCGCCGCCGACTACCTCGACCGCGTCGCGGCCCTGCCCGGCGTCGAGGACGCGATGCAGGACACCGGCTACCCGCCCGAGGTCCTCGTCGTCGACGTCACCCCCGACGTCGGCGAGGGGGGCGACGCGACCGCCGCCGAGGCCCAGGAGCTGCTGCGCGCGATCCGCGCGATCGACACCGGCGACCTCGACGTGCACGTCGCCGGCCCGGCCGCCGAGGTCGTCGACACCCAGGAGCACCTCGCGCAGCGCCTCCCGCTCGCCGCGGGCGTCGTCGTGCTCGCGACGTTCGTGCTCCTCTTCCTGCTCACCGGCTCGCTCGTCGTGCCGCTCAAGGCGCTCGTGCTCAACCTGCTCACGCTCGCCGCGACGCTCGGCGTCCTCGTCTCCGTGTTCCAGCACGGCGTCGGCGCCTCGCTGCTCGGGTTCGAGCCCTGGGGCGCGCTCGACGTCACGACGCCGCTGCTCATCGGCATGCTCGTGTTCGGCCTGTCGACCGACTACGAGGTGTTCCTCCTCGCGCGCACGGCCGAGGAGTGGCGCGCCCGCACGCCCGGCGAGGACCCGCGCGCCGCCAACGACCGGGCCGTGCTCCGCGGCATCACCGCGACCGGCCCGGTCGTCACGACCGCCGCCGTCGCCATCGGCATCGTGTTCTTCGGCTTCGCGGCGGGCGACCTCGTCGCGATGAAGGAGGTCGGCGTCGGCATGGCCGTCGCCGTGCTGCTCGACGTGACCGTCGTGCGCGGGCTCCTGCTCCCCGCGACGATGACGCTCCTCGGCCGCTGGAACTGGTGGCCGTGGTGGCGGGACGGTTCCGAGGGTTCGGTCCGGGCGAAGGCTCCGCGGGGGCGCGACGGGTCTTCCATCCGCCGCTCGTCCCTCGCGGCTCCCGCCAGACCCGCCACGACCCGCCACACCCCCGCTCCGCCCTCGCCCTCGTCTTCCGCCTCACCTTCCGGTCCGCCGAGGTAGAACCGCCGTCGGTCAGACGTCGCGCATGACCTCGGTGACGAAGCGGGCGGAGCGCTCGCGGAGGCCGTCGACGCGGAGCTCGACGAAGAGGTCGCGCATCGACGCGTCGTCGCCGATCTCGGTGCGGGTCGGGGTGCGGCGCACGTTCTGCGAGCAGAGGAACTGCGTGCAGATGAGGGTGCCGACGGTGTTGCCGCGGCGTCCGGCGGCGCCGGCCCGGCGCGCGACGTAGAGGCTGACGTCGTCGGTCACGACGACGTCCTCGCACCACGCGCACACGGCGCGCTTGCGCATGCCGCCCGTCTTGGCGTCGGTGGAGCGCAGGAGGACGCCGCGCGGCTCGTCGTCGACCACGACGACGGCATACGCGAGCAGCGGGGCCTTGCGGTCGCGCCACCCGAGGTAGTCGAGGCGGTCCCAGTCGAGCGTGTCGAGCTCGGGGAGGGTCGCCTGCGCCGCCTCGCGCTTGGAGGCGTTGACGAAGGACGCGCGGATCTGCTTCTCGGTCAGGGGGTTCATGGGTTCACGGCTTCCGTGTCGGTACGGTCCCACCCTGCCCGACGGCGTGCGGCGGCGCAGGCGGTCGGCTCACGACGACGCGGGGTCGCCGTGGCGCACGACGGCGCGGCTCGGTCGAGGCGGGGGGTGGGGATGACGGCATGCCCGCACCGACGTCGGAACCCGCGGAGTCTGGGGATCGTGTCGTGCTGAACGCTGTGCGACGACACATCCCCGGCACTCCGACGGGGTAGGACGCCGGGGTCGACGTCCGGCTGAAGAACTCAGCGGGTGACGGTGCGGGAGGGGAGGGCGCCCGAGCAGGCCGCCATGGCCACCTCGCAGCCTGCGGTGCCGTGCATCCGCGTCTCCTCGTCCCGTGCGGT
>JAQSXO010000354.1 GCA_029256625.1 Cellulosimicrobium sp.
CCCGTGCGGACCGCGAGCGCCCCGTTCGCGACGAGGTGGCGGACCTCGCCGTGCACCGGCATGACGTTCTTGGGCTTGAGGACGTTGTAGCAGTAGAGGAGCTCGCCCGCGCTCGCGTGCCCGGACACGTGCACCTTGGCGTTGCCGCCGTGCACGACGCGCGCACCGAGCCGCGTGAGGCCGTTGATGATGCGGAACACGGCGTTCTCGTTGCCCGGGATGAGCGACGACGCGAGGATCACCGTGTCGCCGTGGCCGACCTGGACCTTGTGGTCGCCGTTGGCCATGCGCGACAGGGCCGCCATGGGCTCGCCCTGCGAGCCGGTGCACATGAGCACGATCTCGTCGTCGCGCAGCGAGTCGACCTTCTTGAGGTCGATGAGCACGCCCTCGGGCACGTGGAGGTACCCGAGCTCGGACGCGATCGTCATGTTGCGGACCATCGAGCGCCCGACGAGCGCGACGCGGCGGCCGTGGTGGTGCGCGGCGTTGAGGACCTGCTGCACGCGGTGCACGTGCGACGAGAACGACGCGACGATGATGCGCTTCTCGGAGGCGGCGAAGACGTTGTCGAGCACCGGGCCGATCTCGACCTCAGGCGTGACGAAGCCGGGCACCTCGGCGTTGGTCGAGTCGACCATGAACAGGTCGACGCCCTGCTCTCCGAGGCGCGCGAACGCGCGCAGGTCGGTGATGCGCCCGTCGAGCGGGAGCTGGTCCATCTTGAAGTCGCCCGTGTGCAGCACGGTCCCGGCACCGGTCGTCACCGCGACCGCGAGCGCGTCGGGGATCGAGTGGTTGACGGCGACGAACTCGCAGCGGAACACGCCGAGCTGCTCGACCTGCCCCTCCTTGACCGCGAGGGTCACGGGCGAGATGCGGTGCTCCTTGAGCTTCGCCTCGACGAACGCGAGCGTGAGCTGCGACCCGACGAGCGGGATGTCGCGGCGCAGGCGCAGCAGGTACGGGACGGCGCCGATGTGGTCCTCGTGGCCGTGCGTGAGGACGATCGCCTCGATGTCGTCCAGCCGGTCCGCGATGTAGTCGAAGTCCGGGAGGATGAGGTCGACGCCGGGCTGGTTGTCCTCGGGGAAGAGGACGCCGCAGTCGATGACGAGCAGTCGCCCGTCGTACTCGAGGACGGCCATGTTGCGGCCGACCTCACCGAGACCGCCGAGGGCGACGATGCGCAGCCCTCCGGCGGGGAGCTCGGGAGGCAGGGAGAGTTCGGGGTGGGGATGGCTCACGGGGCCTCCTGTCGTGGCTGAGCCGGGGGTTTCGAGGGCTCCTGCCCTCGCTAGTTCGTGGGTGCGGCAGCGCCTGCCGCGGTGGTCGCGCCTGCGAGCACGCCCGCGGCGGCGAGGGCGTCGCGCACGAGCGCGACGTCGTCCTCGGTCGCCGCGACGTTCGGCAGGCGCAGGAAACGGTTGTCGGTGACGCCGAGCAGCTCGACGGCGGCCTTGGCCATGACGGCCTGGAAGCCGGCACCGTTGAGCGCGTCGATGACGGGCGTCGTGGTGAGGAAGACCTCGAGCGCGCCCGCGTGGTCGCCGGCGTCGAAACGGCGCACGACCTCGGCGAACGGCCCGGCGACCGCGTGCCCGGAGACGGAGACGATGCCCGCAGCGCCGTGCGCGAGGAACGGCAGCAGCAGGCCGTCGTCGCCGCTGTAGAACGCGAGCCCGGTCGCGGCCGCGAGCTTGGCCGCCGCGTACACGTCGCCCGTCGCGTCCTTGCTCGCGACGACCCGCTCGTGCGCCGCGAGCCGGGCGTACGTCGCGGACGCGATCCGCACGCCCGTGCGTCCGGGGACGTCGTAGAGCATGACGGGCAGGTCGGTCGCGTCCGCGATCGCCGCGACGTGCTGGTACACGCCCTCCTGGCTCGGGCGCGAGTAGTAGGGCGAGACGACGAGGAGCCCGTCGGCCCCCGCCTCGGCCGCCTGCTCCGCCATGCGCAGCGCGTGGTCGGTGTCGTTGGACCCGGCGCCCGCGAGCACCGCGGCCCGGTCGCCGACCGCGTCGACGACGGCGCGCACGAGGTCCTGCTTCTCCGGCGCGTGCGTCGTGGGCGACTCGCCCGTCGTGCCGCTGAGCACCAGGCCGTCGTTCCCGTCGTCCACCAGGCGCTTCGCGAGCCGGGCCGCCGCCTCGAGGTCGACGGAGCCGTCGGGCGTCATCGGGGTGACCATGGCCGTGAGGACGGCACCGAACGGGCGCGCGGGGGTGGCGGGAAGGACCATGTGCACAAACTACCGTGCGGCGCGTCCCCGCACCGCGTCCGTCCAGGCCCGGCGCCGCGCCCGCGACCACCGCCCGGGTGCGTCCCCGCGACCCCGAGGGCGATACTCGGAGCATGTCCCGTCCCGCCTCCACGTCGAACCTCTCCCCGGCGCTCGTCGCGCACGTGCCCACGGGACTGCTCGTCGACGGCCACTGGGGACCGGCGGAGGGCGGCCGGACGTTCGAGGTCGAGGACCCGGCGACCGAGGAGTCCCTCTTCGACGTCGCCGACGCGAGCCCCGCCGACGCCCTGCGCGCCCTCGACGCGGCGCACCGGGCGGCGCCCGCGTGGCGCGCGACGCCGCCGGGGGAGCGGGGCGAGGTGCTGCGCGCCGTATACGACCGCGTCGTCGCGCGCGCGGACGACGTCGCCGCGCTCATCACGGCCGAGTGCGGCAAGCCGCGCGCCGAGGCGCGCGCCGAGGTGCTCTACGGCGCCGACTTCCTGCGCTGGTACGCCGAGCAGGCGGTGCGGGCCGACGGGCTCGCCCGGACGGCCCCCGCGGGCGGCAACCGGCAGCTCGTCTTCCGCCGACCCGTGGGCCCGGCCCTGCTCGTCACGCCGTGGAACTTCCCCATCGCGATGGCGACGCGCAAGATCGGCCCGGCGCTCGCGGCCGGCTGCACCGTCGTGATCAAGCCGGCGCGGCTCACGCCGCTGACGACGGCGCTCGTGGCCGAGGTCATCCGGTCCGAGCTCGCCGACCGCGGGCTGCCGACCGGCGTCGTCAACGTCGTCCCGTCCTCGCGCGCCGCGGACGTCACCGAGCCGCTCCTCGCCGACGAGCGCCTGCGCAAGCTGTCGTTCACGGGCTCGACGGCCGTGGGGCGCACGCTGCTCGAGAAGGCGGCGTCCCAGGTGCTGCGCACGTCGATGGAGCTCGGCGGGAACGCGCCGTTCCTCGTCTTCGCCGACGCGGACCTGGACGCCGCGGTCGAGGGGGCGCTCGTCGCGAAGCTCCGCAACGCGGGCCAGTCGTGCGTCGCGGCCAACCGCTTCCTCGTGCACGACGCCGTCGCGCGCGAGTTCGCCCAGCGGCTCGCCGCCGCGTTCGAGGGCCTGCGCGTCGGCCCGGGCGCGCAGGACGGGACGCAGGTCGGCCCGCTCATCGAGGCGAAGGCGGTCGACAAGGTCGCCGAGCTCGTCGACGCCGCGTCCGACGGCGGCGCCCAGGTGCTCACGGGCGCCGACCGGCCGCGGTCCACGGGGCACTTCTACGCGCCGACCGTGCTGTCGGGCGTCGACCCCGACGCGCGCGTCGTCACCGAGGAGATCTTCGGGCCCGTGGCGCCCGTGGTCGCGTTCGGCGACGACGACGAGGGCCTCGCGCTCGCGAACGCGACCGAGTACGGCCTCGCGGCCTACGCGTACACGTCCTCGCTCGACCGCGCCGTGCGCGTGTCCGAGGAGGTCGAGGCCGGGATGATCGGGATCAACCGCGGCATGGTGTCCGACGCGAGCGCGCCGTTCGGCGGCGTCAAGCAGTCCGGCCTCGGGCGCGAGGGCGGCGAGGCGGGACTCGAGGAGTACCTCGAGACGGTCTACGTCGCGCTCTGACGCCCGTCCCTCCCGCTGCTGCGGGCGTGACCGGCGTCGTCGGGCCGTCACCCGGCGTTGGTAGCCTGACGCTCCCCTGCCACCGACTCCCGGAGAGCCCACGCCCGTGACCTCGTCGCCCGCGTCGACCATCAGCCCGAACGTCCCCTCGCCCAGCGCCCGCGTCACGACCGTCGGGTACATGATCTTCGCGTCCCGTTGGCTCCAGGCACCGCTCTACTTCGGCCTCATCGTGGCCCAGGTCGTCTACGTCTGGCAGTTCCTCAAGGAGCTGTGG
>JAQSXO010000355.1 GCA_029256625.1 Cellulosimicrobium sp.
CGGTTCTGCGGCGAGAACCGGGCCCATTCCATGCCCAGAGCGAGGCCGGGTGTCCGGTCAGACGGTCTTGCGCGTGCGGCGGATGCCGACCCACAGGCCGACGACGCACGTCACCGCCGCGGCGACGAAGCCCCACAGCACGTCGGTGCTCGCGAACGTCCCGGCGAGCAGCGCGCGCTCGGCGTCCACGATGTAGGTCAGCGGGTTGAACAGCGCCGCCGTGCGCATCCACGCCGGGCCGGCCTCGAGCGGCAGCATCATCCCGGACAGGATGAGGAGCGGGAACAGCAGCGACTGCTGCACGCCCCAGAACAGCCACTCGCGGTTCTTCGCGGCGAGCGCGAGCGCGATGGACAGCGCGCCGACGCCGATGCCGAACAGGCCGAGGAGCAGCAGGCCGACGAGCAGGTGCAGCGGGTAGAGCGTGAACCCGAACGGGACGCAGACCAGCGCGATGAGCAGACCCTGCACGACGAGCGGCGCGAACTCCTTGAGGGAGCGGCCGACGAGGATCGCGGAGCGGTCGAGCGGGGTCGCGAGGACGCGCTCGTAGGAGCCGGTCATCATCTCGTAGAGCAGGTTGGACCCGCTCATCGAGGTGCCGAACAGCGAGATCATGACGATCACGCCAGGCACGAACCACTGCAGCGTCTCCGCGGTCGACCCGCCGCCCCCGCCCCCGAACCCGCCGACCGCGCCCGTGAGCAGCGGGCCGAACAGGCCGAGGAAGATGAGCGGCTGGAGCAGCGAGAAGATCAGCGTGAACGGGTACGAGCAGGATCTCGCGCGTGAAGACGGCCCAGGTGTCGGCGAAGAACTTCGCGACCCCCGTCCGCAGGAAAGCGCCGGTGCCGGGCGTCGTGCGGATCGCCGAGGACGACAGGTCGGTGCGCGTGCTCATGCGGCCTCCTCTCGCAGGCTGCGCCCGGTGAGGTTGAGGAACACGTCGTCGAGGCTCGCCTGCTTGAGCTCGGCCGAGCGCACCGCCAGGCCGCCGACGCGGAGCGCCTCGATGGCCTCGGGCAGCCGGTCGGCGCCGTGGGTCGTCGAGATCCGGACGGACACGACGCCGTCGGCGCCGCTCGTGGTCTCGACCTGGCCCACGTCCTCGGCGAGCGACGCGCGGACGCGGCCGACGACGTCGGGCACCGACCCCTCGCCGGGGGCTCTGCCCGAGAGGCTGCTCCCGCCCGCCGTGGGGACCACCGCGAGCGTGATGACGTCGTCGGCGTGGCTGTGCTTGAGCGCGTCCGGCGTGGCGTCGGCGATGATCTCGCCGTGGTCGATGACGACGACGCGCTCGGCCATGCTGTCGGCCTCGTCGAGGTAGTGCGTGGTGAGCACGATCGTCATGCCGTACCGCTCGCGCATCGCGGCGATGTGCTCCCACAGGTTGGCGCGCGCGTGGGGGTCGAGGCCGGTCGTCGGCTCGTCGAGGAACAGCAGCGGCGGGTGGTTCATGAGCCCGAGCGCCACGTCGAGCCGCCGCCGCTGGCCGCCCGAGAGCGACTGCACGGTGCGCTTCTCGAGCCCGCCGAGGTCGAGCGCGGCGAGCAGGTCGGCGGCCCGCTGCGTGTACTCGCCGGGCGGAAGCCCGTAGAAGCGGCCCTGGTTGTGGAGCTCGTCGAGCACGCGGTACGAGTACCCCCCGCCGTTGCCCTGGCCGATGAAGCCGATGCGGGAGCGGACCCGGGCCGGGTCGCGCGCGACGTCGTAGCCGGCGACCTCAGCGGTCCCGGCGGTCGGTTCGAGGAGGCTCGTCAGCATCCTCAGGGTCGTGGACTTGCCGGCCCCGTTGGGGCCGAGGAAGGCGACGAGCTCGCCCTCGCGGACGTCGACGTCGATGCCCTTGACGGCCTCGACGGTCTCTTTCTTGCGGTGGAAGGTCTTGGTCAGGCCACGGGCTCGGATCACCGGAGCCACCCTTTCGTACGCCGTACCGAAATTGACGATCCACGTTAGCATACGGTGTACGGGAAGAGGCAAGCCCTTGTCCCGCCGGGCTTGTCCGGGCGGGACGCGACCGAAGTCGGGGAGGATACGCACGTGACGACCGACCGCACCGACGAACGCGACGGCGACCTCGCGCCGTCGGGCACCCCGCAGACCTCGCCCGCGACCCCGGAGCCGGAGGAGCCGGAGCGACCGCGCGGCGTCGTGGCGGCCGCGGACGCCGGCGTCGCCTCGGCCGTGCAGGCCGCGGAGCACGCGCGGGCCCAGTTCACCGAGGTCGTCCGCACGCCCGAGATCACGCGCCGCCTCGCGCTCCTGTGGGACCCGCCGGCCCCCGCGACCCGTGGTCGCAAGCCGCGGCTCACGCTCGACGACGTCGTCAAGGCCGGGATCGTCGTCGCGCAGGAGGGCGGCCTCGACGCGCTCTCCATGCGGCGCGTCGCGACGGAGCTCGGCGTCGGCGCGATGTCGCTGTACACGTACGTCCCGGGGCGCACCGAGCTCGTCGACCTCATGATCGACCGCGCCTACGCCGAGCTCGACCTGCCCGCCGCGGGAGCCCCGTGGCGGCCCGCGCTCGCGCAGTACGCGCACGAGCTGTGGAACCTGTACCTGCGTCACCCGTGGATCCTCCAGACCAACATGTGGCGCGCCCCGCTCGCGCCCCACGTGCTCGACGCCCAGGAGGCGGGCCTGCGCACGATCGTCGACACCGGCCTCTCCGAGCTCCAGGTCGTCGACACGCTCGGCCTCGTCGACAACTACGTCCAGGGCCTCGCGCGCGCGACGGTCGCCGAGCGGACCGAGCGCGACGCGACCGGCGTCGGCAACGACGAGTACTGGACGACGCTCGGCAGCTTCTGGGAGGACTGGTTCGACGTCGAGCGCTACCCCGTCATGACGCGCGTCTACGTCGCGGGCGGGTTCGACGCACCGCAGGGCCCGTTCGACGCGAGCCTCGACCGCCTCCTCGACGCCGTCGAGATGGCGATCGACCGCGCGAACGCCACGAGGACGAGGTAGCGGCCCGGTCACGCGAGGTAGAGGCCCGGTCACGCGAGGTAGAGGCCCGGTCACGCGAGGTAGAGGCATGGTCGGAGGGCGGTAGCGGCTGACGCGCGGCGGTAGCGGCTGACGCGCGGACGTGACCCCTGGCAGGATCGACCCATGGATCCCCGCGCCGGCACGCCCGCCCAGCCCAGCGACCTCATCGACGTCGACGCCGTGGTCGGCGCCTACTACGACCTCGCCCCCGACGTGGACGACCCGGCGCAGAAGGTCGTGTTCGGCACGTCGGGCCACCGCGGGTCGAGCCTCGACCACGCGTTCAACGAGGCGCACATCGTCGCGATCACCGCGGCGATCGTCGAGTACCGGCGCTCGCAGGGCACCGACGGCCCGCTGTTCATCGGCCGCGACACGCACGCCCTGTCGCTCCCGGCGTGGCAGACCGCGCTGGAGGTCCTGGTCGCCGCGGGCGTCCAGACGTACGTCGACGCGCGCGACTCGTTCACCCCGACCCCCGCCGTCTCGCAGTCGATCCTCCTGCACAACGAGGCGACGACGGTCGACGGCGTCCGCACCACCGGCCCGGGCCTCGCGGACGGGATCGTCGTGACGCCGTCGCACAACCCCCCGCGCGACGGCGGCTTCAAGTACAACCCGCCGCACGGCGGCCCCGCCGGGTCCGAGGCGACCGGCTGGATCGCGGACCGCGCGAACGAGATCCTGCGCGACGGCGTCGCGAGCGTGCGCCGCGTGCCGCTCACCCAGGCGCTCACCTCCGAGCACGTGCACAAGCACGACTTCCTCACCACGTACGTCGACGACCTCGTCAACGTCCTGGACCTCGACGCGATCCGCGACTCCGGCGTGCGCATCGGCGCCGACCCGCTGGGCGGGGCGTCGGTCGAGTACTGGGGCGAGATCGGCGAGCGGTACGGGCTCGACCTCACGGTCGTGAACCCGCAGGTCGACCCGCGCTGGGCGTTCATGACGCTCGACTGGGACGGCAAGATCCGCATGGACTGCTCGTCGCCGTACGCCATGGCCTCGCTCGTCGCGGGGATGACCGGCGACTCCGGCGACGCCGAGGGCGGCGCGCCGTTCGACGTCGCGACCGGGAACGACGCCGACTCCGACCGCCACGGGATCGTCACGCCCGACGCCGGGCTCATGAACCCCAACCACTACCTCGCCGTCGCGATCCAGTACCTCTACGGCGGCGCGCGCGAGGGCTGGCGCGACGACGCGGCGATCGGCAAGACGCTCGTGTCGTCCGCGCTCATCGACCGGGTCGCGAGCGGCCTGGGCCGCCGGCTCGTCGAGGTCCCCGTCGGGTTCAAGTGGTTCGTCCCCGGCCTGCTCGACGGCACGGTCGGGTTCGGCGGCGAGGAGTCCGCCGGGGCGTCGTTCCTGCGCAAGGACGGCCGCGTCTGGTCGACGGACAAGGACGGCCTACTGCTCGCGCTCCTGGCCTCGGAGATCATCGCGACGACCGGCCGCACGCCGTCCGAGCACCACCGCGACCTCGTCGAGCGCTACGGCGAGTCCTGGTACGCGCGCGTCGACGCGCCTGCGACGCTCGAGGAGAAGGCGACGCTCGGCAAGCTCTCGCCCGAGCAGGTCACCGCGACCGAGCTCGCGGGCGAGCCGATCACCGCGAAGCTCACGAACGCGCCCGGTAACGACGCACCGATCGGCGGGCTCAAGGTCACGACCGAGAACGCGTGGTTCGCGGCGCGGCCGTCGGGCACGGAGAACGTCTACAAGATCTACGCCGAGTCGTTCGTCTCCGCCGAGGGACCAGGGCTCTACCTCGCGGGACTAGGGCTCTACCGCGTGAGGGTTACGTCGCGCGACGGCGCTCGCGCGCGTCCCACGTGTCCGTCGCGACGCGCTGGGCGTCGCGGAGCGCGCGGGCGGGGTCCACGCCTTTGGGGCAGACCTGGGTGCACGCGCCGACCTGGATGCACGGCCAGGCGCCGAACTCGGTGTCGAGGACGTCGGCGCGGTCGAGCTCGCCCGCGTCGCGCGAGTCCTCGTCCCAGCGGCGCGCCGTCGCGACGACGGCAGGGCCGAGGAAGTCCGGCGCGACGTCGAGCTGCGGGCACGCGGCGTAGCAGAGCATGCAGTCGATGCACTCGGCGAAGCCCTTGAACGCGGCGAGCTCGCCCGGCGTCTGCCGGTGACCCGACGACGGTCCGTGCGCCCGCAGCGCGTCGTCGCCGTCCGCCGTCGGCGGGTCCACGGCGTCGTCGACGCCCGCCCCGGCCACGGGTGGAGGCACGTCGACGAGCGGGAGGCGCGTCGCGCCGTCGGGCACGAGCCAGGGCTGCACGGCGGCGAGCTTTCCGAGGAACGTGTCGGTGTCGACGACGAGGTCGCGCAGCACCTCGGCGTGCGCGAGCGGCTCGACGACCAGGCCGGACGTGCGGTAGCCGCGCACGAACGTCTCGCACCCGAGCACCGGGCGGCCGTTGACCATGACGCCGCAGCTGCCGCAGACGGCCATCTTGCACGACCACCGGAACGTCACCGTGGGGTCGGCGTGGTCCTTGACCCACTGGAGCGCGTCGAGCACCGAGGTGCGGTCGTCGTAGGGCACGTCGAACACGTCCCGCCGCCCGGTGTCCGCGCCGTCGGGCGAGGTCCGCGCGACCTCCAGCCGCACCGTCCGTGCCTCCACCGGCAGCTCTGCCTCGCTCACGAACCCGCTCCCTCGTCCGCCGAGAACGACATGAGGGTCGTCGTCGGGCTCTTTCCGGCCCTCAGGTCGTGCTCGGCGCCCACGGGGACGTGCGCCACCTCGAGCGCGCCGGCCGGGGCGAGCCGGACCTCCGAGTGGCGCGGCACGTCGTCGGCGTCCGGGAAGTCGAGGCGCTGGTGCGCACCGCGGGACTCCTCGCGCGCGAGCGCGGCCGCGACGGTCGCGTGCGCGACGAGCAGGGTCGCGCCGAGCTCGACGGTCGTCGCCCAGTCGGTGTTGAGCACGGCGCTCGTGTCGGCGACGCGCACGTCGGCGTACCGCGCGCGCAGGTCCTCGACGGCCGCGAGCGCCCGCCGCAGCCCGTCGGCGTCGCGGTAGATCCCGGCGTCGGCGTCGAGCACGCGGTCGAGCTCGGCCCGGATCGCGGCGGGCGGTTCGGTGCCGCGGCCGCGCATCCCGAGATAGCCGTCGGCGATCTCGGCGGCGCGGTCGACGACCTCGCCGTCCGCCGACGCGGGACCGACGCCGGCCCCGGCCCCCGCCGCGCCGCCGTCGGCCCCGGGGTGCCCGGCCTCGCGCGACCACGCGAGCGCGGCCTCGCCCGCCGCGCGCCCGACGACGAGCGTCTCGACGAGCGAGTTGGACCCGAGCCGGTTGGCGCCGTGGAGGCCGGTGGACGCGCACTCCCCCGCGGCGAACAGCCCCGCGACGCCGGTCGCGCCGCGCGCGTCGGTGCGGATGCCGCCCATCGTGTAGTGCGCCGTCGGGCGGACGGGCACGGGCTCGGCGGACGGGTCGACGCCCGCGAACTGCTTGGCCAGGCCGGTCACGAGGGGAAGCCGCTCGGCGAGCCGCTCCTTGCCGAGGTGGCGCAGGTCGAGCAGCACCACGCCGCCGTCGGGCGTCGGGATCGTGCGCCCGTCGCGGTCGGCGTGCCAGAACGCCTGCGACAGCCGGTCGCGCGGCCCGAGCTCCATGGTGCGCGGCACGGGCGCCCCGAC
>JAQSXO010000356.1 GCA_029256625.1 Cellulosimicrobium sp.
GGGGGCCGGGCGCGCGCTCGCCCAGCTCGCCGTCCGCTCGCCGCGCGGCGAGGACGTCCTGCGGGCGGACCTCGGGGACACGATCGACCTGCACGGCGCCGGCATGCTCCACGTCGACGACGTGGAGGGGGAGCCGGGGAGCTCGAGCGGGGCGGTCACGTTCACGTTCACGCCCGCCTGAGCCGCGCGGCCGGACCGAGCGCTCAGACCGGAGCGTCGGCGGAGAGGACCGCCACGAGGAAGTCGGCGTCCGGGGACCACGGGCGCAGGTCCCACGTCGCGAGGGCGAGGTCGAGGTGCAGGCCCGCCTCCGCGACGTCGGCGAGGAACCGCTCGGGCGCGTAGCCGCGCCCGGTCCCGAAGCCGACGACCGCGCGACCGCCCGGCGCGAGGTGCGCGCGGAAGCGGCGCAGGACCTCGACCTCGGTCCCGGGGGCGAGGAACGTCATGACGTTGCCCGCGCACACGATCGCGTCGAACGGCTCGGCGACTCCCTCGGACGGCAGGTCGAGCTCGGCGAGGTCGCCCACGCGCCAGTCGGGCCCCGGGTGGTCGGCGCGCGCGGCCTCGACGAGGACCGGGTCGACGTCGACCCCGACGACCGCGTGGCCGCGCGCGAACAGCTCCGCGCCGACGCGCCCGGGTCCGCACCCGGCGTCGAGCACCCGGGAGCCGCGGGGCAGCATGGCGTCGACCAGCCGCGCCTCGCCCGCGAGGTCGGCGCCGCGGGCCGCCATCGCCCGGAAGCGTTCGACGTACCAGGTGGAGTGGGACGGGTCGGCGGCGGTCTTCTGCTCCCAGCGCGAGGGACGGGTGGCGCTCATGCCGACGACGCTACCCGTGCGGGGCCGGACCGGGCCCGTGACCTTGGTCCCCGGAAACCCTGTGCCGCCCGGGGTGCGCGCTGCGAGAATCGAGGGATGTCTCCCGCCGCACCGCCCGCCTCGCCGACCGACGTCCACGTGTCCACCGGCGCCGCCCCCGTGACGGAGCTCGCCTCCAGCGCTCCGACGGGCGAGGTCCTCGCCGTGTGCCGCGTGCACGCGCTCCTGCCCGACGCGGGGCCCGTCGGCGTCACGGCGATCGACAAGAGACCGGTCGACGGGCCCGTGAAGGTGCGACGCCTCGGCCTCTACGCCGACCTCCAGGCCGACCGCGCCAACCACGGCGGCGAGGAGCAGGCCGTCTACGCCTACGGGCAGGACGACACCGACTGGTGGGTCGGGGAGCTCGAGCGCGAGATCCCGCCCGGCCTGTTCGGCGAGAACCTGCGCGTGCGGGGCATCCCCGTGAGCGCGGCCGTCGTGGGCGAGCGCTGGTCCGTCGGCACCGCGCTGCTCGAGGTGACGCAGCCCCGCACGCCGTGCTCGACGTTCGCCCGGCGGCTCGGCGAGGACCGGTGGGTCAAGCGCTTCACCGTCGCGAACCGGACGGGCGCCTACCTGCGCGTCGTGCGGAACGGCGAGCTGCAGGCCGGGGACACGGTGACGGTCTGCTACCGGCCCGAGCACGGCGTGACCCTCGCCGACTGGTTCGGGGCGTGGAACGCGCGCGGCACGGACCCCGAGCGCGCGGCGGGCGTCGCGCGGCGTCTCCTCGCCGCGCACCTCGAGGGCGACGTCACGCTCACCGACGAGATGCAGGCCCGCGCCGAGATCGCGGCCGGACGCCGGATCGAGGACTGAGGCGTCAGCGCTCCGCGCGCGGGATCCGGGGGGCGCGCGGGCCGCGCGGAGGCTCGTTCGGGGGCCACTCGCCGTCGTCGGACCCGTCGTCAGCGGTGAAGAGCAGGTCGTGCAGGCGGACCTGCACGTTCTCGACGTCGGGCACGTCGTGGAGGTTCAACCCCGGCTTGTCGGTCGCGTCGGAGATGACGAGCGTCCCGCACCCGAAGATCCGGTCGATCGGGCCCTTCTCGTAGTTCACGTCGTTGATGCGGTAGAGCGGGATGTCCCGCCCGGTGCGCGTGATGATGCCCGAGCGCATCGCGATGCGCTTGGTGGTCACCGTGTACTCCGTGGTCCGCCAGCGCAGCCACGGCACCAGCACCCAGACGATCGCCGCGACGAGGGCGAGGCCCGCGACGACCCAGCGGACGACGTCGTTCGGGACGAGCAGCACCGTCACGACGACGGCCGCGACGAGGACGACCAGCAGCACGAACGGCCAGAACAGCGCCTTCGCGTGCTCCTTGAGCTCCATGACGACGTGCTCGCCCTCGGTGAGGTGCTTCTCGCTCAGACCCATGGGGAGCATGGTGCCACCTCGCGGCGCGCGCGGGGAGGGCCGTCCCGCCGGTCGTCGTGCCCCTCCGCCGCCCGGGCCGGGCCAGGTCCGTGCTCAGGGGAGCGCCGAGAGGTTCCAGCCCTCGATCGTGCGCAGGCCGTGCCCGTACCCCAGCAGGCAGATCGCGGCGGTGCCGAGCTCGAGCCGCGCTCCCAGGCCGGGGTCGACGCCGAGCCACACGGTCGCGAGGACGCGCAGCAGGTGCCCGTGCGCGAACAGGACGACGTCGTCGCCGCCCTGCAGCGTCGGCTCGACGCGTTCGAGCACGCGCCCGGCCCGGGCGGCCACGTCCGTGAGCTCCTCGCCGCGGTGGCCGTTCGCCGCCGCGAGGACGTTGACGCCGTCCCGGAAGATCAGCCACTCGTGGCCCAGCTGCTCGCCGACGTCGACCGCGGTCCGGCCGTCGACGGGGCCGTAGTCCCACTCGGCGAGGTCGTCGTCGGTCTCCGTGTCCGGGAAACCGGCGAGGTCGGCGGTGCGTCGCGCGCGCTGGCGCGGGCTCGAGAGCACGACGGCGGGGCGTCGCCCCCGGCGGTCGGCCCACCGCTGCAGCCACACGCCCGCCGCGACGGCCTGCTGCTCGCCCGCGACGGTGAGCGGGATGTCCGACCGGCCGGTGTGGCGGCCGCTCGCGCTCCACTCGGTCTCGCCGTGGCGCACGAGGACGAGCTGCGGGTCGGGGGTGGTGTCGGTCGCGGTCACGGGTCGGCCTTCCTGCGGGGGTCCTCCAGCAGGATCACCCGGGGACGCCCGGGGCGCGCGCCGGGGATGTCAGCCGGGGATGCCGTCGACGCCGTTGATCGCGAGGAACACGACGAGGGCGCCGAGCAGGACGACGGCGATCCCGGTCGCGACGAGCAGGACGGTACGGGGGCGGACGCGCACGAGGACTCCGGTGGACGAGGCGGGCGACGGAGAGAGGTCGAGACCATTCTCGCGCGCCCGCGTCGGTGGTCCCCGTTAGCGTCGGTACCGAGACGACGGGCGGCGACGGCGCCGCCGGAAGGGGGGAGCGGGATGGTGCACGAGGCGGCGGACGGGGAGATCGCGTACGGGAGCCCCGAGTTCGACTGGACGATCCTCACGGTCCCGACGACGCTCGCGGTCGTGCGCGGCCAGCTCGGGTTCTCGTGGCTCGAGGTCGCGGAGCGGCTCGCGACGCTCACCCAGGCGGAGCTCGAGTGGGAGCCGGGCCCTGACGCGCTGCGCGTCGTGCGGCGCGGCACCGAGCGCACGCCGCGGACGCTCGGGGCGGGCGACTGGGTGATGGAGTGGCCGGAGGGCCCGGACTCGCCGCAGCCCCGGACGATCGCGTGGCTCGTCGCGCACCTCACCGAGGCGTTCTTCGAGCGGTGGGAGTGGACGTTCGGGCCGCACGAGCGCCGCCGGGACGCGGTGACGTTCTCGGGCGAGGTCGGCCCCGCGGTCGCAGGGCTGCGGCACGAGGTGGACCGGTGGCGGGCGGGCGTCGACGCGCTGCCGGACGAGGGGGCGTTCACCGTCGGGCTCAGCCAGGCGACGGAGATCGACGCCCAGGCGCCGTTCGTCCACCTCGTCGCGCACATGAACCGCGAGCTGATCCACCACGGCGCGGAGGTCATGGTGCTCCAGGACCTCTACCGTGCGGCGAACGTCACGCGCTGAGGGTCGGCCCGAGGGAATCGTGCGGTCGTCCAGATGGTTGAACGGTCACATGACCACGAACAGCCCCGCCGCGCCGGACGCGACGGCCCCTACGGTGAAGATCGACATCTGGTCCGACGTCGCGTGCCCCTGGTGCTACGTCGGCAAGCGGCG